>CALDJV010000016.1 GCA_937899305.1 uncultured Cytophagaceae bacterium | reverse complement strand
GGTTATTAGAATTCTTGGGAAGACTTGACAAATAATGTACCGCTCACTAATGATAAAAAATAGAACTTTTTAACATATTAACCCCGTTTACATAATAAACTCCTGCCACAAATTAGAGTACGTCCAAAAGTTAGTTTCTTGATTTTATTTCAAAATTAAAACCGCGTCTGCTTCCACTTCAAACACTCCATAGGGCTTCAACATTGTTTTAGCGTCCTATTCTTAGTGGTTTCAGCTCTCCAAACATTGCTTTTACCTACTCTCATCACATTCGCATTAGTAAAACCATGAATAATTTAAGCCAAACAATAGCTCATGACCAAACACCAGAACACTCCACGACTCAAGTCGATTCAACCTAAATGGATGGCAATCGTATTGCTATTTTCATTTTCTTTCACCCAGTTACCTGCAGTAGCCAGCAACATCATGGCCGCTACAATTCCCATTAAAATGGTGGGTGAACATATTTTTATCAAACTAAAAGTAGGCAACTCCCCCGAACTCAATTTCATTTTTGATACTGGCGCCGGAGGTACTGTGATCAACTTACGTACTGCCCTCAATCTCAAACTCAGGCCAAGTGGATTTACTCCAGTAAAAAGTGCCCATAGTCAAGATGTTACTCCTTACTTTGCCGACAACGAGCTCAAACTAGCCCATTTGGGGGTCTCAGATGTTCGCTTGTTGGGTTCTTCGCTGGACCACCTTGAAGCACGTTCGGGTATTCCCATTGACGGCATTGTGGGTTTTGCCATTTTACAGAAATACATTGTCCGTATCAATCACGACAATGCCACTTTAGAACTATACAATAAAGAAAATTATACCTTTCCGAGCAATGCCCGAGCCTATGACGTCAGTTGGTGGTTTCCAGTACCCAGTATCAAAGCAACGCTTACCCTGGATAATGGAGAAAAAATTACCGGATCTTTTTTGATTGATACCGGTGCCAGTACTTCGCTCATTCTCAATTCTCCTTTTGTCAATCGGAATCGCCTGTTGAAAAAATTCAGAAAAAAACTAAAACACAGCTCACAAGGCCTTACCAGCAAAAAAATTACTGATTTCAAGGCCCGCCTAAAACAAATCAAAATAGGCGACTTTAGTTTTTCCAGTGTCCCGGTAAATCTAAGTCAAGCCAAACGAGGGCTGTTGGCTTCGGATAAAATAGACGGCATTTTAGGAAACGGCCTCCTCAAGCGTTTCAACCTTATCTTGGACTACTCAAGTCAAAAACTAGTGCTCCAACCTAATAAAAATTATTACAAGGTATTCAAAGTAAATTCTTCAGGTATTCGTATCAAACTTACCCTGAAAAAGAAATTCAAGATTATGGAGATTTATAAGGGGTCTCCAGCCTATAAATTAGGCCTTAAGGTAGAGGATGAATTGTTGGCCATCAATGGTATTCCTACCAAAGATTTATCCATGCATGCCATCATTCGCATGTTTAGAGAACACGGTAGCATTGTGTATGTCACCATCAGACGCAAAGGGCGAATTCGAAATTTTGCCATGCGCCTCAAATCACTTATTTAAGTATTAGAATAGATCTGACCGGTTTTTTAAAATCGGTCAGATCTGATAATCATCCACAAAACTTGAACTTCTCAATTTTATTCCCGTATTTTGCATTGACTGAACGGTTAATCAAAAACATATGCCAAGAACAGCGGAACAATTTGCCAATATTCGACAAGAGCGCAAAGACGAAATCCTACAAGTAGCACTTCGCTTGTTTGGAGAAAAAGGTTATGAGGCTACCAGCATAGATATGATCGCCAAAACTGCGAACATTTCTAAGGGGTTGGTCTATAACTATTTCGAGAACAAACAAAAGCTACTCGAGACGGTGTTGGATATGTTTTTCGAAAAACTAGGAGATACCTTCAAAGCTTTGTATGACAGTACCGAGCCCGCCGAGGTGATCATCCGGCAAATGTTGTATACTTTGCGTGACTCCATGAAAGCCGACATTGAATTCTGGCAGTTTTATACCCGACTTTCATTCCAATTTACTGAGTACCTCAAACGACAGTATGGGGCCGAGATGGGCCGCTGGATGCACAAAGTAACTGCGATGATGGAAGAATTGAGTTTTGCCAATCCAACGATAGAAGCCATCAAGCTAGGTTCTATGATTGATGGTATCTGTATCAATTATATTTTGGCACCTAAGTTCTACCCCATCGATGAGGTCATAGAAAGCGTAGCCGACGAGTTTGAAGCGCAAAGAGCTGATCCTCGTTGAGTCCTTTTTCGCAAAAGGATTTTTTTTGATTATATTAATGACTAACCAGTCAGTCAAAAATAAAGTTACTGAAAATCAGGTAATTATAACTTATATTGGTAAAACAAAGAACAATTCATCAAGGAGTACGTATTTATAAGTGAACGATGGGTCAATTAAAAATTAAATATCCATCATCCAATCACCTTTCTAAGACAAAAGAAAAGTGAATATTTTTAAAGTAAAATATTGACTAAACGGTCAACCATAAACTATATATCCATATGACTTACAAGATATTTAAACCAAATAAATACTTCCACTGGATGCTACTAGGAATACTGCTAGGGTTTGTAGCCCCGTTGCAGGCCCAAAATGCCACTGAAATCGTACGAAAATCCAATGATCAGATTCAGGGGAATACCTCGCAAGGAGTAATGACGATGACCATTATCCGCCCCAAATGGCAAAGGACCGTAGAAATGAAGTCCTGGTCCAAGGGGAGCCAATTTTCGCTTATCCTCATCAAAAAACCAGCTCGGGACAAAGGCAGTGGCTACTTGAAACGCACCCGTGAAATGTGGAATTGGCTTCCTAAAGTAGGACGTGTTGTGAAGATGCCTCCTTCCATGATGAATCAGTCTTGGATGGGTTCCGATTTTACCAATGACGATTTGGTCCGTCAATCTTCTATTGTAAACGACTACACGCACCAAATCAAGGGTTCGGAGACCATAGAAGGGCGCAGTTGCTACAAAATATTGCTTACTCCCAAGCCCAACGCTCCGGTAGTATGGGGAAAAGTAGAGATGTGGATCTCGAAACAAGGCTTTTTGCAACTGCAAAGTAAAATGTACGATGAAGATGGCTATTTGGTAAATACCATGCGAGGCAGCAAAATACGAAACCTGGGTGGGCGAACCATTCCTTCTAGACTAGAAATGATTCCAGCCGATACGCCCAACCAAAAAACGGTGCTGGAATACAAAAGCATGGTGTTTAATAAGCCCATTAGTAATGGCTTTTTCTCAGTACAAAATTTAAAAAGAGTACGATAACCATCATTACCCACTAACTCATCAGAAAATGTATATCAAATTAGCCTGGAGAAATATATGGAGAAACCGTCGCCGTACGATTGTTACCATTTCATCCATCTTCTTTGCGGTGTTTTTATCAGTTATCCAGCGGTCTATGAAGGTAGGCGCTACCGAACGCATGGTAAACAGTATGGTAGGCTCTTTTTTAGGCCATCTCCAAATTCACCAAAAAGGATATTGGGAAGAACAAAACCTGGACAATTCTTTTGCTGACACTCCTGCCCTACTCCAAGCTTTACAAAAAACCAACCAGGTGCAAGCAGTGGTTCCTCGGTTAGATAGTTACGCCTTGGTAGCAGGTCTAGAAAGAAGTCGGGCCGGATTGATCATGGGCATTGATCCCGAAGCCGAAAAGAGTCTATCAAACCCTGAGCAAAAACTCCTCAAGGGGCATCACCTAACGCGTCGTACCGAAGAAGCCGTGTTGATCACTGAGGGAATGGCAGCGTATCTCAAGCTTCAGGTAAATGATTCGTTGGTATTGCTTGGTCAAGGGTTTAGAGGGCAAACTGCTACTGGCAAATACCTTGTCAAGGGCATTATCAAAATGGCCAATCCTGAGCTGAACAAGTCGTTGGTGTACCTCCCGCTCACCACGGCCCAGGAATTGTTTGCTGCCAACAATCGCTTGACTGCCTATTGTATACGTTTGAAAAATGCCAAAAAACTAGACCTGGTAACTCAAGCCCTGCAAGTAACCCTGGCAAAAATGACCAAGACCAGTCAAAGTGAAGAAGCTTACGAAAGCATTGATTGGAAGACCATGGCACCTGATATTGTACAAATGATTGATGCCGACAAACAAGCCGGAAAAATTATGATGGGGGTATTTTACATGATTTTGGGCTTTGGTATTCTGGGTACAGTATTGATGATGACCTCTGAAAGGCGTCACGAATTTGGGGTATTGATTGGCATTGGCATGAAACGTTTTCATTTGGGGCTTTTGGTTTTTTTGGAAATGCTGTTGCTGGCCACTTTAGGAATATTGGCGGGAATAGCCATTAGCTTCCCCATTACTTGGTATTTTCATCAAAATCCAATTCCTCTACGGGGAGAAATGGCCAAAGTGGTAGAGGAATATGGAATGGAACCCATTCTGCCTTTTTCTACCGATCCTAGCATCTATACCACTCAAGCCATCATTGTGTTCTTTCTAACCCTCGTCATTGCGATTTATCCGCTGATACATACCAAAAAAATAGTAGTGATAGATGCGCTCAGGAGTTGAACATTAACCATGACAATTAAAACATTAGATAAGATGATGATTATTAAAATAGCTTGGAAAAACATTTGGCGAAATCCTACCCGAAGCGGAGTGGTCATTGTATCGGTTTTATTGGGGATTTGGGCCGGGGTGTTTGTATTGGCCTTCTCGATGGGTATGAACAACCAACGGGTAAAAGCCCAACTCAATAATTTCGTGGGCCATATCACCATTCAGCATGCCAAATACGACGAAGACAAATTGATAAAATATGCACTCGAAGAGGCTCCCAAAATGGTGCTTCAACTCCAAAAGAATCCCCAAATCGTAGCCACCACTACCCGAGTCAGCGCCATCGGGATGGCTTCTAGCAGTGCGGGTGGGTTTGGCGCTCAAATCCACGGAATAGATTTAAAAAATGAAACTAAAGTATTTAGTCTGCACGAGAAAATCATTCAGGGAAAATACTTCGAAGGTATCAAAAGAAACCCAGTCGTAATTGGGCAAAAGTTGGCCAAAAGACTCAAGCTCAAGCTACGCTCTAAAGTGGTGCTCACCTTTCAAAACGAACAAGGGGAGATTATTTCAGGAGCTTTTCGGGTAGTAGGCATTTATAAATCAAGCAACGCTGCTTATGATGAATCCAATGTGTTTGTTCGGAACACTGACTTACGGGGTTTGTTGAACAATGATCAAATCATTCACCACATTGTGTGCCGAGTCAGCGACTATCAGCAGGCACCTGGTTTGGTAAAACAACTCAATAACCAACTCGAAACGCCTGATAATTTGATACAAAGTTGGAAGCAAACTTCGCCTGATTTGGCTTATGTCAACAGTATGATGAGCCAAATGCTATACATTTTTGTAGGCATCATTCTATTGGGGCTTTCGATGGGCATTGTGAACACCATGCTGATGGCAGTGTTGGAGCGTACCCGCGAATTGGGCATGCTGATGGCAGTAGGGATGAGCAAAACTCGATTATTTAAAATGATCGTTACTGAAACCTTCTTTTTGACTTGTGTGGGGGCTCCGATTGGGGTATTGCTGGCTTGGGGAACGATTCAATATACCAGCATTCATGGCATTGACCTAAGCATGTTTTCATCTGGACTCGAGAGCTTTGGCTATGACACCATTGTACGCCCTAGGTTGGCCACCAAATATTATATGCAAATTGGAATGATGGTCGTCATGGCAGCTTTATTGTCCGCCATTTATCCAGCCCTCAAGGCATTGAAACTAAAACCAGTAGAAGCCATTCGTAAGATTTAGATCTTTAGTTGGGAGTTGGTAGTCAGGAGTTGGTAGTTTTTTGCTTTTGAGTCCATAGATTCTTTAGTCCATGTCGATGGTCAATAGTTTTTTTAGTCCACAGTCGACGGTCCATAGTCCACGGTAGCGCAAAGCGGAATAATTAACAATCAATCATCAAAAATCATTATAGCGCCTCGCGCAACAATTTAACAATGAGCGAAGCGGAACAATGTAACAATAAAGCAATATAACCATTTAACAATGTAACCATCAGCCGAAGGCGGAACAATGTAACAATAGAAAATTAAAATCATATTACCATGAAAAAAGTATTAGTTGCCGGAGCTACCGGATATTTAGGAAAATACGTAGTACAAGAACTCAAAAAACAAGGCTATTGGGTACGCGTACTGGCCCGAAATCCTAAGAAGCTAACCCAAATCGGAAAATTTGGCGAACCAGCCATTGCTGATTTGGTAGATGAGGTATTTCAGGGTGAAGTTACTCAACCCGAAACCCTTCAGGGCATTTTTGACGACATCGATTGGGTGTTTTCGTCTATTGGAATTACGCGGCAGAAAGACGGACTTACCTTTTGGGAAGTAGACTATCAGGGTAACAAAAACCTATTGGATTTGGCAGTGGCTCAACAAGTAGCACGGTTTGTTTTTGTATCGGTTTTTCAAGGACCTCAACTGGCCAATAAGATCAAAGTGGCTCAGGCCCGCGAAGCCTTTGTACAAGACCTACAATCCTCAGGCTTAGATTACTGCATCATCCGCCCCACTGGGTATTACTCTGACATGAGCGAGTTTATGGTGATGGCACAACAAGGTCGAGTTTTTGTAGTAGGCAACGGTCAGGGAATGATCAATCCCATTCACGGTGAAGATTTGGCTAGAGTTTGTGTACAAGCTTTTCAGCAGGATGCAAGTTTGGCTAAAGAAATATCGGCAGGAGGTCAGGAGGTTTTTACCTATCAGCAAATCGGTGAAATGGCTTTTGACTTGTTAAACAAAAAACCACGATTTGTAAAACTTCCCATTTGGCTCACCAAAATTATGATAGCCCTCATCAAACCCTTCAACCGTCAGCAAGCCGATTTATTTAGTTTTTTTATCAGTGCTGCTCAAAACAAAGCACTGGCACCCCAATATGGTGGGCATCATTTAAGAGATTATTTTATCGATTTTGCCTTACAGGACGGGCAAGGACCTCACGAAGCTCTGGGCATTGGAGCGTAGCAGTATACAAACTCTGAATCAAAAACAACAACGACATGGAAGTAATCAAGACCGAAAATATCACCAAGGTATATAACGAAACCAAAATACCAGTACAGGCTCTCAATGGGGTAAATTTATTGATCAAGAAAGGAGAGTTTACCGCTATTGTAGGGCCTTCGGGCTCGGGTAAAAGTACTTTATTAAACATTATTGGAGGATTGGATCGGCCTTCGGCGGGTTTGGTAGAAGTAGGCAAGCAAGATATCACCAAACTCAAGGAAAGTCAGTTGATCAACTTTCGCTTGAATAATATTGGCTTTGTATTTCAGGCCTACAATCTCATTCCGGTATTGACTGCTCTTGAAAATGTGGCTTTCATTATGCAACTACAAAAAAAGTCTAAAAAAGAAGTGCATCAACGAGCCACTGAATTACTCAACGAAGTAGGCTTGGGAGATCGTTTGAATAATCGCCCTTCGGAGTTGTCGGGAGGGCAACAACAACGGGTAGCAGTAGCTCGAGCACTCGCTTCTAAGCCTCAATTTGTATTGGCTGACGAACCTACTGCAAATTTGGACTCAAAATCAGCCGAAAATTTACTCGATATTATGGTGCGCCTCAATCAAGAAGAAAACATCACATTTGTGTTTTCTACCCACGATCCCCGAGTAATCAACCGAGCCCAAAGGGTGGTGACGCTGGAAGATGGCAAAATTGTGAAGGACGAACAAAAACAGCAGGAGGCGATTGGTTATTAATTGTTTTACTTTTAAATGGTTCCTAAGGCCCTGATTCATTTGTAGCACTTTACGCTCATTTTTCATGCTTGCCCCAACAAAGGAAGCATCGCCCAGAGGGAGCGTTACATAGCTCACTTCTTTTTAACTTTTCGTTTAACTCTGCTTTACACCATTTTTAATTTTTCACTTCAATGGAACACTTATTTTTTTACCTC
>CALDJV010000015.1 GCA_937899305.1 uncultured Cytophagaceae bacterium | reverse complement strand
ACTCAACACTCGCTCGTCTCCTGATAATATCAAAGTTCTACCATTTTTAATTAAGTCAATGGTTGCATTCAAATCCAATAATCGATGTTCTTTGATCTCTACAGTCTTCATATGTATTTACCACTCTTTAAAAATTTCTTTAAAATCATTTTGTACTGCTATCGCGTATTTTTCACAAAGCTGATAAAGGTCCTCCGTAGCATCTTCTACTGTCAAAACACCTCTATCAATCTTACGCTGATATTCGTTACTTTTCATCTGAAGCACAAAATTTTTAAAATAATGATCAATCTGTCCGGTAACAATCATCTCCCATTCTTTCCGATCTCGGGGAGGAATTGTGTATTTTTGATTAGTTTGCTGCATCGAAAACGAAATTTTATTTTGCTTTACCTAAATATACAAATACCTGTATGGATTTCACTAAACCACCCTGCACTGAAAGTACAGGGGTTTTGCGCTCGGACTGAAAGTCCTCTTTAGCCAACCCGTGTCGCAATGCGGGCAAGTTGCTCAAATTCGCAGACGAGACCCGATTTTTTCGCATTACTAAAGTATTGCACTGAAAGTGCAGGGTTTTAACCCAGAGCTGAGACCAATAAATATCATAGTAAAGTTTAAGCAAAAAAATAGTCGAGAATATTACCTGTACTTACCCAAAAAGGGTAAATCCAAGCAACCATCTCGACTACCTATGAAATAAATCTAATGTAAGGATTGGAAAATCTGGTTTAATTCAATGTCTTATCCAATTTGAATCAATGAGGCTTATCCCAGATAACAGGTATGCATTAAAAAAATCGATAAGTAACTCCTATGATGAATGGATCATAAATAGTCCGGAAACGATCGTTGTCCAGGTTGAGCTCACGATCAGTTGTATATTCGCCAAATAGGTGCCCCAAAGCCAGTTTAACTCCTAGTTTATCAGTAACCCAATAACGCACATAACGTTCTGAATGCAAACTTCCTATATCACGAGAAGCACCTCGTAGTAAATTGAACGGGGTAGGCTTGGCTGTTTCTTGTGATTGCTCTACTCCAGCTACCGAATAGCTGCCCGTTTGGGTGCCTCCAAAACCTAAACCAGCTACGTCTATATTGAACCCTGCCTCAAACTTTCCCCAGGAGATTTGTAAATGTAAGTTGGCGTTTAAACTATGGATGGTTCCACTCGAGATGGCCAAACGATCATCACTGGGAAACTTCTCAGGCGATGCAGTAAAACTTCGGTTACTCAGCGCATTGGCAGTATAGCGCAAACCATACCCCACTCCAAACTGAAGTTTTTTGACCAAATTAATCCGGTGAATTCGTTGAATCATCAACGCGGATGCAAAGTTTTGGTTGGCGGTACCAACGGTAAAATCTACTTCTAATTTACTTAAATAGCTATTTTGGGCAAAAGAAGTAGTCGATAAGAAGGCAATAAAAGCCAATAACAAGGTGATTTTTCGCATATTTATTTAAAAAGAGTTAAGATGATGAATGATTTGTCTTACCAGAGATCACTATTCCTGATTGGTCCATCCAACCAGAGATTGAAGGTGTTTAATAAAACTAACTAATTTTCATCCCTACAAATGTCACCTACCCTACATAAGTTCCAAGTTATCAATTCTTTAACAATCCCTATTGGCAAGCTACTAATAAGGCTTCAAATGATCCAATAATAGATAAGCTGCGGTAAGGTTGTATAGATCCAGATCCTGCGCATCGCGTAGTTTGGCCTTAAAATCAGGCAAACTCATGGTCACTACTTCTATAAACTCGGTATCGTCTAGCCTTTGTTCTTGTATCTTTTCACAACCAGTGGCTACAAAACAATATTGGCGGCCAGTACCATAGGGCAAGGTGGCAATTTTCTTAAAAAAGACGGCTTCAGCCTGATAACCGGTTTCTTCGAGTAATTCTCGTCGAGCGGCTACCTCTGGGGCTTCGTCTAGATCAATGTATCCTGAGGGAGTACTCATTAATATCCGCTCAGGCCCAGGACGAAACTGCTTGACCAATAGAACTTCTTGGGTTTTGGTAATGGCCGCAATAGAGACAAAGTTTCCACCCGCTACAATGTCATATTCCATTGTTTTGCCATTGGGCAGCTCAAAGGCCCGTTTGATAATACTACGATAACCGCTGTAGACTTTAGTTTCTTTTAGTTTTTTCCAGGGAGTAATTTTCATCTTTATATTGTTCTATTGTTCCGCTTCGCTCATTGTTCCATTGTTAAATGGCTGCGCGAAACGATAATTATATTCTTAATTTCGCAAATATGATAACACCTAAGTCTAGTCTTTGGCGAGCCCAGCAAAGCCAATTGTACCGCTTTGCGCTACTGTGGACTATGGACCGTCGACCGTGGACTAAATCAAACTACCAACTAAAACGCTAATTTTTAAGAATATCATAGCGTATTTGGATTTGTAGATCATACTGAAGCATGGGTTTGATGGGGTTTTTGTCCAGCACTTTGTCGTAAAAACTATCATTGGGAGGATCATAGTATACGGTTTTGAGTTTCCGCAAGTTGATCTGAGTATAGTCGCGGCGACGACGACTGTAATTGACCAAACTAGATGTTTCGGCCGCCTGATACGAACGATACATACTAATGGGGCGGTGTACGCCAAATTTCTCAAAAGTAACCTTACTTTGGGCCGCGAGTTTGATTCCAGATCTTTTGATATAATTATTCTTTTTTTGTTCAATAATTTTGCGGCCTACCTCCCACAGAGACTCATAGATGGGCATTTGGTCATTGACAAGAAAATCTACCTTGATGAGGTCAAAAATCTGATGGGTAGCCGCCAAATTCACCAGTTGGCGTAGCATTGCTCTTTTTTGGTAACGGATTGCAATGTTTTTTTTAAGCTCAAAACCTTCCCGTTTTTCTCTGGCTACCTTGGTTTGGGCGTTGTAGTCATAACCATATACTTGATTTTGGGTCACAATGTCTACATAATAATCTTCAGATTTGATTCCTAGTTTTGGTAAGTCTTTGACAAACTTGTCAATTTGTTGATCAATTTTCGTATTGCATTGTATCACGGTGGGGGCCTCTACTGCCAGGCCAAAAACGGCCACGTACTCATCTGCCTTTACATACTTGAGTACTCGGGCGGTTACCAACATGGTAGAATCGTTGATTACTACGTTTTGAGTAGCAAACGAAGAATTGTAAGAGCGGTTTCGATAGCGTTGGGCCGATCGATCATAAGCATTGCCTGCTTCTTGGGCGATGGCTCCTTGGGTGGCCAATAGGATCATCACTAGCCAAGTGCTCAGGTGTTTTATCTGGCATTTCTTGATAAGCTCTTTTTTCATAGTAGATCATTTAGGTTTCACGATCAATATAAATTTAATCTGGAAAGGTTTAAAAGCTTTTCAAAATAAATTTCATAATTTAATCCAGTCAGTTTTTGTCAAAAAACGCCTATAAATGTGATGACCTTATGATTGATAAAATTACAAACCTAGAACAAGAAGCCCGTAAACTGGAACCTAGTCAGGAAGACCGCAAGCATTATTTAAGCCTCATTACCCAATATACTGAAGATTTACTACAACACCTCCCTGAAGCTCCTGCCAATATTCCTCCAACCAACGAAGGCAAAGGACTACACGATTCGCCTATCAATGAGCACCCCATTGCTATGGAGCAAGCCATTCAGCTTATTCAGGATAACATCGACCAACAAGCCTTGAATCCAGCCTCGGGCAGGTACCTGGCCTATGTTCCAGGAGGAGGCGTATATCCAGCCGCTTTGGGCGATTACCTGGCAGCGGTAGCCAACCGTTATTCAGGAGTATACTATGCGTCGCCTGGGGCAGTCAGGTTAGAAAATATATTGATTCGCTGGATGTGCGATATGGTCGGATTCCCAGCCGAAACCTCAGGTGGCAATCTCACTTCCGGGGGTTCGATTGCCAACCTCATCGGGATCATCACCGCCCGTGACAGTACCCAGCTGAAATCACGGGAATACGAACAAACGGTGTTTTATGTCACCAGTCAAACCCACCATTGTGTACGCAAGGCCATTCGAGTAGCAGGCATGGCCGATGCCATTTTACGAGAGGTGACCATGGACGATCGTTTCCGAATGGATACCCACGCCTTAGAAAAACAAATCGAGGCTGATCGCTTGGCTAGCCTCAAGCCTTTTATGGTCATTGGTTCGGCTGGCACAACGGATGTGGGGGCGGTTGATCCCTTGGAAACCATCGCTCAAATAGCTCAGAAATACAAGCTATGGTTTCACGTAGATGCCGCTTACGGAGGCTTCTTTTTACTCACTCAACTGGGGCAAAGCATTATCAAAGGCATTGAGCAGGCCGATTCGGTGGTCATAGATCCTCATAAAGGGTTGTTTTTACCTTATGGCAGCGGGGTGGTGTTGGTCAAACATTTGAAAAAGCTATACGAGTCGCAACATACTACCGCCAACTACATGCAAGATACTTATGATGTAGACGAATATTCTCCCGCTGATTTGTCTCCTGAACTTTCCCGGCACTTCCGGGGTTTACGAATGTGGTTGCCCTTGAAACTTTTGGGAGTCGCTCCGTTTAAAGCTGCTTTGGAAGAGAAAATTCACCTTTGTCGTTATTTTTATCAAGCCCTGCAACAACTAGAGGGTTTTGAACTGGGCCCTTATCCGGAACTATCCATTACTTTTTTTCGGTATACGGCTACCCAAGAAGACCTCAATCAATTTAATCAAAAGCTGGCCCTTGCAATCCAGCAAGACGGACGGGTATTTTTATCTTCTACTTTGATTGACAACCAATATTACCTTCGCATGGCTATTCTAAACTTTCGGACTCACAAGGCGGACATAGACTTGGCTTTGCAGATTATTCAGGAAAAAGTTTTATTAGTTGAAAGTTCGTAGTTAGGAGTTGGTAGTTTTTTGCTTTCAAGTCCATAGTTTCTCTAGTCCACGGTCGACGGTCCAATGCTGTTTCCTTAACACTACTCGAGTCCATATGGCGAGTAGCGTTTCCCCCGTTTGGGGGAATTAAAGGGGGCTTTCGTGGATTACCACCACATACCTAAATCCTTAAGGAAACAGCATTGGTCGACGGTCCATAGTCCACAGTAGCGCAAAGCGGTACAAATAAATCAATCATCAAAAACTAATAATTAGTATAGCGCTTTGTGCAACAATTTAATAATAGTCCATAGTTTTACGTCGCTTTGCGCAACAATTTAACAATACAACAATGAGCCGCAGGCGTAGCAATAGAACAAATAATATATGTACGATGTGTTGATTGTAGGTTTTGGCCCAGTAGGGATGTTGGCGGCCAATTTATTGGGAAAGTATGGTTTCAAAGTGGCGGTATTGGAACGCAATGAAGCCCTATACCACTTGCCTCGTGCCATTCATATAGACGATGAAGTCATGCGTATTCTCCAGTATGTAGGCTTGCAACAGCAAACCCTCGATGTCTGTAAAAGTGTGCCAGGCATGCAATTAATCAATCGCAAAGGCAAGGTATTACTGGAAACCTCTAAAGCAGCTACTTCGGGGTATGCCGCCAGTTATTTATTTTTTCAACCCGACCTGGAGGCTATTCTGACTCAAGGAGTCCGTCGTTTCCCTCAGGTAGAGGTATTTTGGGGAGCCGAGGTGAGTGAAGTACAATCTCAGGAAAACCATTCCACTGTACATTTTCGACAAAATGGCGCATCGCTCTCTTTTCAGGGAAAATATGTATTGGCTTGTGATGGGGCCAACAGCACAGTACGTACTTTACTCGGTTTGCCACTCAAAGATTTGAAGTTTACCGGTCAAAATCTCAAAACGGATGTATTGCTCAAGGAACCACTCGAGTTGCCCAGGTGGATTCAAAAAACTTGTGAACCAAGTAGTCAATCGTATGTTTTTTTAAATAGTTTTGGCCGTCACCTCCGGTGGGAGTTTTCGCTCCCCAAACGCACTTCATTAGACAAAACCCATTGGGAGCACCCCGATACCATTCGTCAATTGTTATCGTTGGTGGTGGATCCAGATAAGGTGACTCCAAGCCATATTGTGGTTTACCAATTTGCTACCAAAATCGCCCAACAATGGCAACAAGGATCGGTGTTTTTGGCCGGTGATGCTGCCCACCAAATGCCTCCTTACATTGGACAGGGCATGTGCGCTGGCTTTCGGGATGTAGCCAACCTGGGATGGAAACTCAAACTGGTACTACAGCATCAGGTTGATGCCAATATATTGACAAGTTACCCTCAGGAGCGCATTCCTCACGCCCGTTTTATTATGTTTGTTACCCGCTGGGTAGGGCGTTTATTCACCACTCACTGGACTTTACTCATCAAAACAATGGCCAGTGTGGTCCCCAAACAATGGCGTAAGGTAGAAGTGCCTCCCCAAAAGCTCAAAAAGGGGTTATTTGGCAAAAACCGACGTTTAAGAGGGCATATTTTTCCCCAAATGCGGGTACATTATTTACAAAAAAAATGCTTGATTGACGATTGTCTAGGCGATGGTTTTAACATTCTTGGTTTGAATCACTCTCCTACTGATTACTTGCCTGAAGCCACCATCGATGACCTTAAACGACTGGGTACCCAATTTCACAAAATAGTCACAACCAATACTGAGCCCCACGAGGATGTTCCCTGGATTCATGATCATAATGAAAAATACCAAACTTGGTTTCGTAAGCATCGCATCGATTTTGTCATTATCCGCCCCGATCGCTACATTTACGATGCAGTTAAAACAAACAAACTCCACCAAACCTCACAACACCTTTGCCAACAATTTTCCCAAGCCTAACTCATTGCTTAGTAAAACGAAAAAAATAAAGTAATCCAAATTTGGTGTAATATCTAGTTGCCAGACGATTCAAAAAATCTTTGCCCTTCTAGTTTAACCAAAGGAGCTACGGAACTATTTTTTGAAGAAGTATAGTGACGAGAGATGAGTCAAATGGATTAGGTTATTAATGTAGTTTTACTTACTTGTCTTTTCGAGATTTAGTCTTAAATTGGAAATTATTTTTTCGAATCTATCTTTTTTAAAATTTATCCAATGAAAATTGTAGTTATAGACGGGCACGCCCTCAACCCCGGAGATTTGAGTTGGCAGCCTCTTGAAAACTTTGGAGAAGTAACTGTCTATGCCCGTACCCCCCAAGCACAACTGGTAGAGCGGTGCCAGGGTGCTGACATTGTATTGACCAACAAGGCTCGCTTTGACCGAGCGACTTTATTAGAACTGACCAACCTAAAGTACATTGGGGTCATGGCAACTGGGTACGATTTGATAGATTTGGAAACCGCCAAAGCCAGCAACATTGTAGTCACCAATATTCCAGCTTATGGAGCCATTGCGGTAGCCCAGCATACTTTTGCCCTGATGTTGGCCCTCATCAATAAAGTAAATGAACACGATCAAAGCGTAAAATCAGGCGATTGGACCAATAATCCAGACTGGTGTTACTGGAAACACCCCTTTCACACCTTGAATGGCCGCCGTTTGGGGATCATTGGTTTTGGCAAAATTGGTCACAAAGTGGCCGAGGTGGCCAAGGCTTTTGGAATGCGTATGTTTTATAACAACTTATCACGCAAGACCAATGTATATGCCCAGTTTGCCGAATACGAAGAGATTTTCGAAAAATGCGACATTATCACCCTTCATTTGCCTTTGGGTGATACCAACCGAGGATTTGTGAATCAATCGTTGCTAAGCCGTATGCAAAAGTCAGCCATCCTTATCAATACTTCACGAGGAGGATTGATCAATGAGCAAGACTTGGCCGATGCTTTGAATAGTGGGCAAATTGCTGGAGCAGGTTTAGATGTATTGAGCACCGAACCTCCCTCGGCAGATAACCCATTGTTACAAGCCAAAAATGTAATCATTACTCCTCATATGGCTTGGGGGGCAGTAGAATCACGTACTAGTTTAATGCAAACCGCGGTTGAGAATGTACGCAATTTCATTGAAGGCAA
>CALDJV010000014.1 GCA_937899305.1 uncultured Cytophagaceae bacterium | reverse complement strand
GCCCTTACCTTTACCGGGTTAGCAGAGGACAGCTACTGCGTAAACGACTCACCCGTAGTGCTATCCTCCTTCAAAAACGGGGTAATCACCCCCGTTTTGCCCGGTTTTAAAGTCAAAAACCTTCTGACAAATACTATGACTACCTTAAATGGTACTTTCTTAGATCCCGCCAAACTCCCTGTGGGGAATTATGAATTGTATTTAGAATCTACTGGAACTACCAGTGGCGACTGCTCCAATACCTCTAAACGAGATACTACCATTCTTTTTGCCATTACTGCTCCACCTGCTCAGTTGTACATCCACGCGGAACGAGATTTTAATCAAGATATGGTTCTCTTTTGGATAGATACGACCCAAACCAGTGCGCAAAAGCTCGTTCGGCATTCCTGGAATTTCGGTAATCTGTTGGCTGGCACTAAAGTAGTGAAATATCCCGTAACCCCCAATGCAAAAAATGGAAGCATTGCAAGTGTCAATTATACCTTGATGGTACAAAACGAATCTTCGTGTGTCACTACCATTAGCCAAACTTTTAAGGTAGATTTTTCTTATGAGGGACACTGTCTGGGGATGCCTACCCGATTCCACGATGAATCACTCATCACGGGTGCTGGCATCTCCGCATGGCAGTGGGATTTTGGAGATGGTAGTACTTCGAACATCCAAAACCCAATACATACTTATACAGCGCCAGGTACTTACTGGGTGAAACTGACGATCAAATCTAATCTCACAGGTGGCCACGAACTCGCTTACACCCTACGCCGAAGGATAGATATTTTCCCGGTGGTGGCAGTTTCTACTACTGCTCCTTATAAAGAGGATTTCGGGTCTACTTCTGGCACTCACTGGATTAGTCACGGAGTAGTAGATTCGGCAGGTATGCAGCTAGACAAAAGTAGCTGGCGACTCCAAAAAGATCAAACTAATAATGGCACTTGGGTTACGGACAACCAACGCCAAATGAGTAACGCCCAATACTTCGATTTAGAACAATCTTATGTAGAAAGTCCTTGTTTTGATATTGGTCAGTTAGCCCGCCCAATGTTGAGTTTTAGTTATAAGGTAGATACCGATTTGGGTGGAGATGGGGTAGTACTGCTTTACACCGTAGATGATGGAGCGAATTGGTATCGTTTAGGATGTGAAGGGGAAGGGATCAACTGGTATAACAGCAAGCCAATTTTAGGGAAGCCAGGGAGTCGTTTTATAAATGATGGTAGTAACGATGATCAGCAAGGTTGGTCGGGCAAAGGTAATGGATGGCAAACAGCACGTTTTAGTCTGGATGAGGTGCTTACTAAAATGAGTGAGTTAGGAGTATCTACTCAAAACAAACAAGTTCGTTTTCGTTTTGCTTTTGGAAGTAATGCCGACAATAGCCCTGAGAGTAATAATCTTGTAGGTTTTGCTTTTGATGATTTTGAGATCAGAAGCCGTAATCGTGGAGTCCTTTTGGAGTATTTTATCAATGAATCCATTGCTGAAGCCGCAAAAAAAGACCAGGAAGCGGCTAGTTTTACAAACGCGAATCCTGAATCTATTTCTCTGCATTACCACACTGATTTTCCAGGGACAGATAGTTTCAACGCCACAAATGATAAAGATCCCAGCGGAAGAACCTTCCACTATGGCATCAGAGATGTACCCCGACTGATGATTGATGGCGAAGGGCGAGATAGCTTGCCTGATTACTCCCAGGCAGCTCAAACTTACTCGAGGCGCACTTTGCTTCCGGCTCCTTTTAGTCTCACGATCCAATCACCGAAGCTTACCGAGCAAAATGTATTAAAGTTTACTGTCAAGATAAAGCCCCTAATGCCGTTTAATCGCTCGGGAGTGATTCAGGTAGTCTTGATCGATACCCTGGCGCAAAGTAGCATTAGCACGAGCAAAAATTACCACCACGTAGTACGTAAAATGCTGCCCGATGCTGCAGGTACTTTTGTGGAAGCCAAAAACTGGCAATCAGGAGATTCGCTCAGTATTGAGCTGGACTGGAACTTGGCAGGTGATCCGCTGGCGAGCACGCTCGATGTCTCCCGTTTACGAGTGGTGGCGTTTATCCAAGACTACCAAACCAAAGAGGTATACCAGGCAACCGTTTATCGTGGTGCGCTGCCCAAAAGAATAAGCGGCACTGGTGAGATTACAAGCATTACTCAAAAAAAGGTAGCTCGCTCACTCCTGATTTTCCCCAACCCTACTACGGGGAGTCGGGCTACAGCATTGCTACCCTCCGCGCTCCGCAAAGTACCGCTACACGAAATTCGCTGGGAGATTGCAGATATGCAAGGTCGTCGTTTGGAACGAGGGCACTGGGTTAGTCGTACTGAACGGCTTCGGGTGTTTCTAGACGATTTCCCTCCTGGAATTTACCTATACCGACTGCGTTGGAAAGATCAATTATTTCAGACAAAACTGATTAAAAAAGAATGACCCCAAAGGAGGAGCAAAAAATCCTCCTGGCTGCTTATAATGCGACAAACAAAAGGTGGTTGTTAGTTTAGGGAGCAGGCTGGGAGGTGCCAGAAGGCCAGGGTTTGTAACCGAATCCTGCCTTATTTTCCCAATAGCTAACTCAACCTGGCCAGGGTTTGGGTTGGTGAAGCAGCGAAGAAATCGGGTAGCCTGATCTGCCCGAATTTCTTTCATTGTTATTACGAACACCAAATAATAAAACACCTATAGTACCCACAAACAATAAAAAGATGATTGATACCATACACCAACAATTGGTCGCTGATGGACTATCAGAAGCGCGACAAAGACTAATGGAGGCTAAAAAGAACAGAAAATGGAGCAAAGCCCGCGGAACCTTGGACGAAATTGGGAATATTTTACTCAATTTGGTGAGCTTGAATAAAATTGTTCCTACGTCTCTGGATATTAAGCATTATAGTTTACCAAAATTGCTTGCTTCCATTCATCAGATGTATAGACCTTTTTTCAGAAAACAAGGCATTGCTTTTAAAATACAAGCGGCCCCTCATCTCCAGGTGGCTGTAGATGACACCACCTTTTTTAGAATATTTTTCAATATCATTTATTATATGGGTCAGCACATAGATGCAGAGGCCAAAGAAAATCACTTTATCCAGGTAGAATCCAAATGCTATGATGATCATTTGGTAGCCATTTATATAGAAGACAATGGTAAATACCCTGTGGGCGTTCATCAGACTATTTTTGATCAATCTTACGACCAACGAGTGGTCAATACCATTGGTGGAATAGGTTTGGAAGCAGTAAAAGAATGGATGATGGCACTCCAAGGAAGTATTCAACTGGTAGATAAACTCAGCCAAGGCATTAAATGCTGTTTGCTTCTGCCAAGTAAAAAGAACGATTTTTCACGAAAACGAGTGCAGGCAAATGCTCCAAACCTGTTGGAAAACGAAGTAAACAAACAACTTACCAAGGTGCCTAAAGATCACTATTTGCGATAATAAATAAGTGATGATTGATGAATGGTTGGCCACAGGTGGGTCAACCTTTTTAAATTCTAAAGCAATTTTACATTTGAAGTGGAAGATGTAGTAATTTCAGTTTATAGTTTTCTATTCATGCCGTAAATCTTCCTTTGAATGAAATTACTTAACATAATGTAAAATTATAATTTATAAATATGTATTATGTTAAGTAATTTTTTCCCTCAAACTTTCCATCACCTCATCATACTTGCCTACTGTTCGCAGTATACGTTGAACAGTTCGCACCTTTTGAATGGTAGATTTCTTGGGGTTACCACTATACTTTACTAAAATTTGGTTTATTGATAATCCCTCATCGTTGGCAACAGCAACATGGTAATACTTCTCAATCACATCCACACAATCACTAATACTGTATGGCTGCTTTACTGAGTTAGTAACAGTATCAGTACCCTTATCAATACGCTCATAATTCATCTTAAAACCAATACGGGTATCACTATATTGAGCAGTTGGAGTACTAGAAGTAGTTACGGCTGGAGTCAAGGTATTGATATGTTGCTCCTGATGAATCATTTGTTGTTTGGGCAATACCTCTATCAATACCCCTTCACTCTCAGTACGAGTCAAATATTGATAATGAAAGTGATAGGCATAGACAGTCATCAACTCCAAGAAAGTAATCAAAGCCAATGCTACATAAATCGTTTGATAAGTATATGTTTGGTTATTTTGGGTTGCTTTGTTGTGTTGATTTTTGGCTAAATTGAGAGCTTTATCTCGTTTCAAGATAAGTAGCTCTTTCTCTTTTTTACTATTATCAAGGTTGGCTTGTTCACTTTCTTTCAGCCCCCAGCGTCTTACTTTTTTATCCACAGAAAGGTTTTCCAGACTAGAAATTACTTGATTAAGTTGTTTTAAACGACCATCAAATTGAGTGGCAATCTTTTGCTCCTCTACCTTTAACGCTTGATTTAATACTTGGCTCTTATCCCCTACTTTATATGATAAAAGCGCTCCACCTACCCCACTTAATGCAATGGAAAGTAACACCAAAAATGATAATCCTACCAATGAGAAAATACCTACCTTTTCTCGTTTAGCTTTTGCCTTAAAAATGTTTTTGGCCAGGGTAACTTTACCTAACTCCACTCCCACCAATACCCCTATCAATACCCCTCCAATAAGAATGGCCATCAATATCAAGAGCCAAGCAGGAAATCGCTCGCTTTGGCCATCAATATCAACAAAGATAAGGCTTATCAATATACAAGTAGCCAGGCCCAACAATACTGAGATGAAATGGTATACTGAACGAAACCCAAAGAGAAAAGTATCCAATGGTTTCATTCGAATAGCATATGGTTGTACCTCTAATTCTTGGCGCGCTTTTTCATACGTTGCTTTAAACTTAGACATTTGGTAGGACTCGGTATACTCATCTTTCTCATTGCAATCTTGCAGCGAAGTAGCAGTTTTAATCTTATCTTTAAGGCTCATAGTTTTAAACACTTTTAAACTTTAAAACTTCAGGTGTTTGCAATAAAAACACTACAAGTAATAAAAACAAACACTTAATGTTATTTTTAATAAAATAAAGCTCATAAAGGCAGTTTTCACAATAAAAAGAAGTACTTTAAAATAAAACGAGAAGTTATTAAGAATGGAAGAAGAAGATAATAAAAAAACCAATCTTCCCTCAGCAGGAGGTATACATAAATTTTTGGCTGCCATTGCCAAAGGCAGGAAAGAGCAAAAAATCAGTCAAAAAGAGATGGGTGAAAAGCTTGGAATTAGCCAAACTGCCTATCGTAAAATCGAAACAGGAGAAACTGACCTCAAAGTAGTAACAATGTTTCAGATAATGGAAATATTAGGGATGCGTTTTAACAATGACAATGAAGAGAGTTTTGTAGCCACCTCTGATTTACGTAACCTGGCCACCAAAGATGATTTACAACAGTTCAAAAATGACATTTTGAATGATATCAAACAAATGCTTCAATCTGGTGATGAGAAAAAAGAAGAGTAGCCCCTACCCTTCTTTTTCTTCTCCTGGTATTGGTTCATATTCTTTGCCCTGGGCAAGAGCCAGTATAGCTTCTTCCACCAACGCTGATGCTGAACTTTTTCGATCCCAGTATACAATCCTTTTAATCAAGGTAATCGTATCCTCATCCAGGGTATATGTTACTGGCTTTCTTGTACCCTTTTTTTGAGGAGCCTTCTTCTTTTTCTTATTGATTGGAGTCAAATCGTTCAACCGATTTATACCCGTTTCATCTTTTTTGGCCATTGCATTACTTAGTTATGGTTAATATTTCTTCTATGAGTTTTGTGAAATCTTTAGCACCATTGGAGCTTGGGTTTTGGGCAAAAATTGATCGAGCATTTAGGGAAGCTTTTATCAAATCGCTGTTTTGGCGAATATCCGTTTCAAATACGGCCAGTTTACTTTGGCGAATCTTTTCAGCGATGCTTTTGCGGGTGGTATTACGCTGTTTTTCGTTGAACTGATTAATCAAAATCCCCATCAATTCAAGGTCATAGTTCAGCTCGTTCTCTACAATTTCCCTAATATACTCTAAAACCCCCTCTATTCCCTTATAAGCGAAAAATTCGGGAGTAACAGGAACTATATAATAGTCCGAAGCAACCAGAGCATTTGTTGTAAAGTTCCCCAGTGCAGGTGGGCAATCTATTAACACAAAATCATACTTATCTTTGATTTTATTTTTCCGAAAATGCTTTTTTAGACGCTGCTCTCCCGCAGTCTCTCCCGTAAGTAGCTTTTCTATTTTTCGGCACTCTCTGGAACCAGGCAAAAGGTGTAAGTGATAACTTTCTGTTTCCACCAGAATATCATCGATGGTGAGTTGATCCAACAACACCCTACCAATATTATGCTGGGTATCTTCATCTTGCTTAAAACACATCGATAAGTTAGCTTGTGGGTCCAAGTCTATTACCAATACCCTCTTGCCAGTTTTGGCCAACCCTGCTCCTATGTTCAAGGTTGCTGTGGTTTTACCAACACCACCTTTGTTGTTGGCAATACTTATGATAGTACACATTATGTTTTTCTCGGTTCTGTTGCTAATAGATCAAATATAATATGTTAAATACATATTTCAAATAGTCAAAAGTGAGGACATATAATATTATCACTAAATATTTTAAATATCATACATATAATATTTAAGGTATTTTAATACTCAAAATATCGGTTTAAACCAATTTTAAAAAACATACATATAGTATGTATTATATTTGCAATACATATCATATGTATAAAAACATACCTAAATAGACTATTGCTTAATTCCTACATCTTGGGAACATTTATGTTTTACCAGGGTTATTTTTAAACGGTCCTATAGGGTATACCACCAAGAGAGAACAAAAGTAGACACTAGGCAGAGCCTTGGTTTGGATTTTTCCTGAGTATTCTGGGCTAGATACTGGTTGGTTTTGGTGCTGATTATTCAAAAGAAGGAAATTAAAAACATCTTGCACAAAAATAAACCTGTATATATAGTAAGTTTATTATTAACACAATACCCAGACAAAATTCCCACAAAAAGGGAAAAAGTATCGCTTAGCTTGTAAACTACTGATTATCAGTATCTTAATAAATAGATGTCATTACTATCAAGCCTTTATATGCAGGGTATTTTGCTGATTAGGAAACACCTAGCCCATTCTACCCTACAAATTCAATAACTCTGTAACTAACCCTAATGGTACTCGACTTTATTTTCACCCCCTACCAACGCATCAATTTCTTTGAACAGTAAGATAAAGTGTTGAAAAACTTCAACACCATTGATTGATTTCAATTTCTTCGCAAAATCTCCTTTGTTCCCTCTTATTTTAAACACACCAGGAATGGCTGTTTGCCCCAACATGCCTTCATTTTTCAAGAAATCCTCTGGTAAATAATGTTCAATGGCAAAGTAATTATCTTCCTGTTTTTCTTGTATGTAATTTTGCATATGCTCTGGAACAGGCAATAGCATTGCATAAACGTTATCCTGGCCAACCCTTTTCTTAATCCTTTTGCTTCCCTCAATCATCTCAAATTTGGTGTGATGAAGAGTACCTTTAAACTGGGATAGCCCCTCCCCATCATTATCAAAAATAGCTACTACTGTTTGGTGTGCTTCGATAAAAACTTGACCTTTGACCAATGCTTCTGCCAAAGGTTTAGCCCCACCATCACCAACTTTGATTTCCCAATAAGGAAATTCTCCTGTCAACGTTTTGTAGGCATGCTCAATAATTAGAGCATCCGTTTTCCCTTCTACCAAAAGTTTTACATCCTTGTTTGGTATGATTTTGTCGTGTTTACTAAAACGGTGTCTGCTGGCAGGCTTTATGTATGTGCTAAGTCCCGAATCTCCTGCCTTTACTTGCTTTAATATGATCTGTTTTTGTTCCCTCAGACTCCTGTTTCCCATGCTATCAATGGCAACCTCCAAGAGGGTGGCATAAAACTGATCTTTGGCTAAGTCTATTTTATCAATGATTTCTGTGAGTTTATTTTCCTCATTTAGCCTTTC
>CALDJV010000013.1 GCA_937899305.1 uncultured Cytophagaceae bacterium | reverse complement strand
AATTCCAAATTATCAACTAACATATTTAGGTTTTTTATAGGGTGGTTTTAAACTCAAACGAAAAAAAAGGACTATCAAAACAATTGTATTTGTGTATGGGCATTTGGGTTGAAAATATAACCAACGATAATTAGGAGATGAAAACAATCATTATCACTGGAGTAAGCCGAGGAATTGGCCTTGCCATAGCTGAGGCATTTTTAGCCAAGGACTACCAAGTATTGGGGACCTCCACTTCAGGTAATAGCCCTTTGAATCATTCAAATTTTGAATGTTTCCCCTTAAGTTTGAATGATTCCGAATCTATCCAAACATTTTATGAGGCAGTACAAGGTTACGCCATTGATGGTTTGGTCAACAATGCGGCTATTTTGCTGGAAAACTGGAGCCAGACCACCGTGGATATGAACCAACTCAGGCAAACTTTTGAGGTAAATGTATTCGGGACCGTTGATTTGACGGAACATATACTGCCTTTGTTAAATACAGGAAGCCAGGTGATCAGCATTAGCTCAGGCTGGGGTACCTTTTCAGAAAATGGTTTCGACGCTACAGTACCGCATTATAAAATGTCTAAGACCGTGTTGAATATGTACATCAAGCTATTGGCCCAAAGGTTGACGGGTCGCAAAATCACCGTCTCTGCGGTCAATCCGGGTTGGGTGCGCACCGACATGGGTGGGGGAGGGGCTCCAGTGTCACCACAGGCAGTGGGCAGGCAAATAGTGGACTTATTTGAAAACAATACCCAGAGCGGTCATTTGTGGTACAATGGAGCAATAAGTGAGTGGTAACTAAGTACTGGTGCTACTCTTTAGGATAAATATTGCAGGTATTAGAGTAAAACAATATCAAATTTATACCTGACCGGCTTTCAAAACCGGTCAGGTATAATACCATATACAAAATATGAGTTTGCTTAAAGTATATTATGAAATAGCCTCACAATAAAGTACCTATTTTATTTTACCTCATTTTTTTCTCTACTGCTTCCCAATCATCTATCAAACTTTCCGATACCGAGTAATCAGGCAATTTGACTTTCTTTTTCTGGATTTGTTGGTATAACCGAATTTGAGAGGGGCTGAGTACTTGCTGAGGGTTTTGTCGTGCATACAAGGCCAAATTGACTCGAATGCGTTGCAAAGGAAGCATAGGTACATGTTTATACAGCGTTTTGGACATGTAGTACTTGGGCTCCCGGTCTACACGAAAACGTCCAGTACTACGAACGTGATTTAATTCTTTGCGAGCAATGGCTTTTCGTTGCTTACCATTGACATAGGCGCCTTCAATGGCTTGGTCTTTTTTGGCCGCCTTCAACAAATCCCTAAACGAAGTCAATTGTTGATCGTATTGCACTTCTACTACTTCGCGACCATTCATAAAACCAGGCTTGGTATTGACTACCCCTTTGAGTTGCCCCAATTTGAGTTCTCCCGACCAGAAACAATACATGGGAAACACCGCTTTTTGGGTAGTGCCGTATTGGGCATTCACCTGTTGTTGTAACAGCTTAAAATAAATAGGAACTTGTTTTCTAGACCTATAAAGGGCATCTACAATGCCATTGACTACTTGCTTGGGGTGAAAGCTGCCCATGCGACGGGTAATGTCTTTGCCCGAAGGGTTGATGATGCGTACCACGGGATTGTTCCAAGAAGATTCACCAAATTTTTTGAGCACTCGAGAGTCTGCTCCACTTTTATTATTGAAAATACACAAGGGCACAAATTCATTCTCGATTACATCCACTACCAACGGATTGCTCATGACTTCGCGGCCAAACCGTTTACAATTGAGGCAACCTGGTACCTCTTGAAAAAGAATAAAAATGGGTTTGCCTTGTTTTTTGGCCAAACGAACTGCCTGGTCATAGTTGCGGATCCAAGCTACCTTGCCCAATTCTACGGTGTCTTTGGGTGAAGTAGTAGAACGTACTGTTTGCTCCTCAAAAGCAGGTATAAGCGGGGCGGTACAGTTGTTCTTTTCTTCTTTTGGATTTTTGAGGTGATTGCCTAACACCACACTCAAGGTAAGGCCAGAGACAAGTAGGATGGCAATGATTAAGAAATGTTTTTTCATTGTGGATTGATTTTGTGTATTTGCTATATAAAAGCAGTCAGCCCTGCTTTAGTTCTATTACCTATACAAAACCTCTATGAATTTGAGTTGCCAATGGATGGAGTGATTGGGGAGAAAACGCCCACTTTAACATTTCATTAGGTTTTTAAATTGTTCTATTGTTACATTTTTCCGCTACGCTCATTGTTAAATGGTTGCGCAAAGCGAGGATTAGATTCTTGTCTTCGAAAATATGATAATAATTTAACTGAGCCTTGGCGAGCTCAGCTAATTGTACCGCTTTGCGTTCACTTTTCACTTTACGTTTTTCATTCAATTAGTGGATTATGGACCGTCGACTTTAGAACAAAAAACCATCAACTAAAAAAAAATTACGACATTTGTAAAAAATACCGCATTAGAAATAAAAAAAATAGAAATAAATCATCATGCAGCAATATACAGATTTGGTAAAGCACGTATTAGAAAATGGCGTGCGCAAAGGGGATCGTACAGGTACAGGTACCTTAAGCGTGTTTGGTTATCAGATGCGTTTCGATTTATCCGAAGGCTTTCCATTGGTCACTACCAAAAAAATTCACTTACGATCAATTATCCATGAACTATTATGGTTTTTGAAAGGAGATACCAACATTCATTACTTACAAGAAAACGGAGTAACGATTTGGGACGAATGGGCCGATGAAGATGGAAACTTGGGCTCGGTATATGGTGCCCAATGGCGTAGTTGGCGCACTGGAGGTGGTGAAACGGTAGATCAGATTTCGAACTTGATCGAACAAATTAAAAAAAGCCCTAACTCACGTCGTTTGATCGTAAGTGCGTGGAATGTGGGCGAAATAGATAAAATGGCTTTGCCTCCTTGCCATACCATGTTTCAGTTTTACGTAGCCGATGGCAAACTGTCTTGTCAGTTATACCAGCGTAGTGCCGATATTGGCTTGGGAGTTCCCTTTAATATTGCGTCTTATGCCTTGTTGTTGGCCATGATTGCCCAGGTAACCAACTTGGAAGTAGGAGAGTTTGTCCACACTTTTGGCGATGCTCATATTTATTCCAATCACGAAGAAGCATTGAAAGCACAAATTACCCGTAGTCCTTATCCATTGCCTCGTTTGGAATTGAACAAAAATGTAAAAGACATTTTTGAGTTCACTTACGACGATATCCAAATCGTGGATTATCAATACCATCCTTTGATTAAGTTACCTGTGGCGGTTTAAAATTGTAAACCATTGTTACATTGTTCCGCTTCGCTCATTGTTAAATGGTTGCGCAAAGCGATGATTTATTTGTACCGCTTTGCGCTACTATGGACTATCGACCGTGGACTATGGACTAAAAGCCAATTGTTCCGCCTTCGGCTTATTGTTTTATGGTTAAATGGCTGCGCCAAGCGCTATAGTAATTGTTGATGATTGATTGTTAATCATTCCGCTTTGCGCTACCGTGGACTATGGACCGTCGACTGTGGACTAAACAAAACTACCAACTACGATCTACCAACTCCTAACTAAAAAACGATGGACTAAACAAAACTTTTGACCTGGCAAAGGTGACTATCCTAAAAAAATCTTATAAATGGATGATTTATCATTCGTGATTATTTTTTATGTTTGTTTTATCATATTATAATGTTAATTCTTAATGGCTTAGACTTATGAATTTGAAACAACTACTATTTAAAGCTAAATACTTACTGGTAATCATCACAATCACCTTATCGGCTTGTGGTGGATCTGGGGGAGAAAATAATGCTGATAGCACTGGGTCGGATACCGATACTTCAAAAACAATTGTAGACGAAACCGCTGCTGCCAACAAAAAGGTCTTGACCAAAATTCCTAAGCCTTCTGAAATTCCATACATCATCAAAGGAACAGGGGCCGATTTTGACGAAAAGTTGCCTAATTCACCTGAATCAAGTGATAAATACAAAACCAACAACACTAAAGCTGCGGTTAACCTAGGGATTTATTCTACTGATTTGGGTTATGTGGTCACCTACGAAAAGTTCCAGGATGCAGTAGACTACTTGAATGCAGCCAAAGGATTAGCCGAAAAACTTGGTGTAGCCAATGCCTTCGAGGCCAAAACAGTGAAGCGCTTTCAAGATAATTTGCAAAGTGTTGACTCTTTGACAAACATCATCAATGAGGCAATGAAAAAATCAGACGATTATCTTAAAAATGATGAGCGTAATGACATTGCTGCGTTGATTTTCACGGGAACCTTCCTTGAGGGGTTATTTATCTCTACCGAATTGGTAGCCAATTATCCCAAAGATTTACTACCTGAAGATGCTCGAGTTCAAATCTTGATTCCTTTGGTAAGACAAGTACTCAATCAAAAAGAGCCTTTGGGAGAGTTGATTAAAGCATTGAAGTCATTGAACGATAAGCCAGAAGAAGTAAACAAACTAATTACCGACTTGGAAGAGCTTTTCAAAATGTATGAAAAGTTGAACATTGAAGATAAAATCAAGAAGAATGAAGGAAACTTGATTTTGTCAGATGAAACTTTGAAAGGAATTACCCAAAAAGTAAATGCCATTCGTACCGACTTGGTAAACTAATTTTTTTCAAAAAGATTTTTTTAGAAGCATTGGCTCAACAGCCAATGCTTTTTTTGTGGGTAATTGTCGTTAGTAAAGCGAAAAGATGAAAAATAGAGTTAGGCTTCCTATTTATTCAGGGTTTTTGCTATTTTTACAATATCACATAAATAAAATTGAGTAATATGCATCTTTACTTATCTGAGTCTTGTTACTTAGATAGGGTCTAATTTTTTTAACTATGAGTGAACCTGTTCTGAAGTCAATTATCCAATTGATGGCAATATCTGCAAGTGTTGATGGCGTAATCTCGGCTTCGGAGAAAAGAGTTATAACCGATTTTATATCAGAGCAATTGAGTGCCGAGGCCAAAGATGCCTTTATTCAATTGTTTAACGAATATGCCGAAATTGCCTTGGGTGGGCATATTCAAACAATGAATATCTGTAAGCGAATCAATGAAGAACTGAATCAAAAGCAGAAGATCATTGTATTGTTTCACTTACTGGAACTGGTAAACTCAGATGGAGATTTACACCGAGAAGAAAGTAACTTCATTGATGATGTAGCCCTGGCATTTCATATCAACGAGCACGAATACAGCATCATCAAGGCCTTTGTGGTAGATGATGATGCACTTACTTTGGGCTTGCAGAATATTCTGATTATCAGTAATCAAAAGTTTGATGATAAGATCAAACATGTACACCGTGAACATTTCAAGTCTTCGGTAGGGATTCTTCGGATTCCCAGCGTAGAGATGTATATGCTCAAATATTTTGCGGGAGAAACAGATACCTACCTCAACGGTTTTTTACTCAAAGATCGCCACATCTATACTTTTTCGAATGGTTCATCTATTCGCTCCGATTTGATTGATCCCATTTATTATAGCGATGTGGTCAGCAATTTTTTACAGGAGCAAAACCATTCCCGCATTACTTTCGAGGCTTCTCACGTGTACTATACCTTTCGGGGTGGTAAAATTGGTTTGCGAGATATCAATATCACCGAAGAATCTGGCAAACTCATTGGAATCATGGGAGCCAGTGGTTCGGGTAAATCTACCCTGATCAATGTACTCAATGGCAACGAAACCCCATTGGGAGGCAAAGTACTTATCAATGGAGTAGATATTCATGATAACGAAGATAAAGTAAAAGTCCGGGGAGTGATTGGCTACGTTCCTCAAGATGACTTATTGATAGATGAACTCACTGTTTACCAAAACTTATATTATGCGGCCAAGCTTTGTTTTGGTGATTACTCAGGAGAACAAATCAATGAATTGGTGTTGAAAACCCTGGCAAGCCTGGGGCTACTAGAGGTCAAAAACCTCAAGGTAGGAAATGCCATGCAAAAAACCATCAGTGGAGGACAACGCAAGCGCTTGAACATTGGATTGGAGCTTTTGCGAGAACCTTCGGTGTTATTCATCGATGAGCCTACTTCTGGGTTGTCTTCCAACGACTCCGAGAACATTCTGGATCTCCTCAAAGAATTGTCGCTCAAAGGAAAACTCATCTTTGTGGTGATTCACCAGCCCTCTTCCGACATCTTCAAAATGTTTGACAAGCTCATCATTCTAGATGTAGGGGGGTATCAGATATATTATGGAAACCCCATAGAAGCAGTGACCTATTTCAAGGACCTGGAAAATCTGATCAATAGTGCGCAGGGGGTCTGTCCCACCTGTGGAAATGTAAACCCGGAGCAAATATTCAACATCATTGAGACCAAAGTGGTGGATGAATACGGACGCTACACCGATGAGCGCAAAGTATCGCCTACCCAGTGGCACAAGCATTTCAAAGAGCGGATTTCAGTGCCTAAGATAGAAATGCTCAAAGAGCCTCCTAAAAAAACACTGAGCCTGCCTTCTCGTTTTCGTCAGTTTTTGATATTCAGCTTTCGAGATATATTGGCCAAGCTAAGCAATGCCCAATACATGGCCATTGGCTTATTAGAAGCCCCTTTGTTGGCAGTATTGTTGGCTTATATTGTTCGGTTCTATAAGGTAGATCACGTCACCGGGGAAGGTACTTACTTGTTTAGCGAAAACATGAACATCCCGGCTTTTATTTTTACCAGCATCATTGTGGCGCTCTTTATTGGTCTCACCATCAGTGCCGAAGAGATTTTCAAAGATGCTCGAATACTCAAACGGGAACGTTTTCTGCACCTGAGCCATAGTAGTTATCTTTTTTCGAAAATATTTATCCTGTTTTCCTTCTCGGCTTACCAAACTATGACTTTTGTGTTGGTAGGAAGCCTGATTTTGGGCATCAAGGGGATGACTTTTACCTATTGGATGGTACTGTTTTCTATTGCGTGTAATGCCAATATGATGGGGCTCAACATTTCTCGTACTTTCAATTCGGTCATTACCATTTACATTCTCATCCCTTTATTGATTATACCACAATTAATTCTAGGAGGGATTGTATTTAAATTTGATAATGTAAACCCACGACTGGGATCAGAAAATAATGTACCATTGATCAGTGAATTTATGGTATCTCGCTGGTCGTTTGAAGCCTTGGCGGTGAGTCAGTTCAAAGACAATCCTTATGAAAAAGGGTTTTATGCTTACGACAAGCAAATGGGAATGGCGGAGTACAAGAAAGATTATTTGATTCCTGAGCTCAAAACCAAGCTAGACTATTGCATGCTCCACATCAAAGATACCGATGCCGAGAGTAGAACCAAGGTGCAAAACGATTTAAAAGTTTTACAACACGAAATTCAAAAGGAGTTGAGCAAAGTAAAAGGGATTTTATTACCCGAGTACAACGAGCTCAACTATGAGGGGTTTGACTACAACGTAGGTAATGCCGCCAAAACCTATCTAAAAAGGTTGACCAAGCATTATCGAAATGTATTCAAGGCGGCCTTTAGGGCCAAAGGGAAAATAGAGCGTGCCCAAACCAAAACCAAAAAAGACCGAGATTTGTATCAGCAGAAAATGAATAAATACCACAACAAAAGAGTAGCTGATTTGGTCAAAAATAAAGGATTGGAATCACCCAAAATTGTAGAAGTCAATGGAAGACTGATCCAAAAAATGTATCCTATTTTTCAGGATCCAGGTGAGCTGAGTCATGCGTTGGATTTTCGGGCTCATTTTTATGCGCCTCGCAAACATTTTTTAGGGTTCTATATAGATACCCTTTGGTTCAACGTGGGGATTGTTTGGTTTATGACCTTTATTTTATTCCTCACCCTCTATTTCAAGACCTTCAAAAGAATATTGCGTTTCTTTAGTTTCCGAAAAAACATTAAGTAACGCTTTCAAAATAAGTGTCGAGGTTTTAGTGAAATTACTCAAAGCT
>CALDJV010000012.1 GCA_937899305.1 uncultured Cytophagaceae bacterium | reverse complement strand
GTGTACAGTATAATAAATGCTCTCGAAAATAAGTTTTAAAAATACAGTGGAGGTATCCTGCCTCAGATTCAAAACTATTCCTACCTAATTTAAAATCAGGTTGTTAATCACAAAAATTTATTTTCTTATCTTTTGCTTTTCGCTATATTAGAGTTGGAATCATACTAGTAGATATTTTTCATTTGTGGAGACACAAACAAAGGCAACCGCACCGTTGGCGGTGAAGACAGTGCCAACTTTAAACAAAATGTCTAGTAGCATAAATTAGAAGTGATCTCGACTTTGAATAGTCAATCATAAATAGCTCATTTTATTCCCTTATGCTCTCCTAATACCAACCAATACTTGTGCGGGGGAATGTCGTGATGGAGGAATAGTCAAAAAACCAGTGTACCAAAAATTGATTGAAAACTGTATAGAAACCGTAAAACCCCATGAATAAATCAGAAATTCGTTTATTGAAATCATTTGGCCTAGGAGGACTCCTCATGTGTCTTACCAATGTAGTCGTATTTGGGCAATATCAGAATGATTTTACGAACCCCAAAGTACGTAAAATAGATTCCGTAGTCAGACATTTGTACAACAATAACCAGTTTAATGGGGCCATATTAGTAAAAGACAAAGGCAAGCTCATCTATAAAAAAGCACTAGGATGGTCCAATTTAGACAAACGTGATACGCTTGACCTACAAACTCCTATACGAGTGGCCTCAGTATCCAAGCAATTTACCGCAATGGCCATTATGATTTTACAGCAACAAGGCAAGCTAGACTATAGCGATACCATCAATCAGTATTTTCCAGCCTTTCCATACCGAGGTATTACCATCCGGCATTTGCTTCATCATCAATCAGGCCTTGCCGACTCTTTTGAGGAATTAAGGGGAGTAACACGCATGTTTGGGGAAAACCGCTTGCTCAATAACGACGACATCATTGCTTATTTTACGGCAATAAGGCCCAAAATGGAGTTTAAAACGGGCAAAAAAGCCGGATACTGTAATACCAATTATATCTTACTGTCCAGTATTGTCGAGAAAGTAGGCAAAATGCCCTTTGATCAATTTTTAGATCGGCACATTTTCAAGCCCTTGAAAATGAACCATACCTTTTTGTATCATCCCAAAAAAAATCGCACTAACTTTTACCAAATCATCAAGCATGATACCACCCTGGTAAAGCTTGATACCATTCAACAAGATGATGATACCCAGGTAATCACGAGTACTTTACAAACCAAGAAAGTCATTGTCACCAAAAAGAAAAAAAGGGCTTTGGGGTATTACATTGATCAACGTTATGGGTGGCAATTGTTGGATTATCACTTTTATGATGGCATTGTAGGAGAGAAAAGCATTTGCACTACAGTAGAAGATTTGTCTAAATGGGACGATGCTTTGCACAACCGTACCCTATTGAACGATGCAGCCCAACGAGAAGCATTTAGAATGGCCAAAATTACCAACAAGAAAGAATATGGGTATGGATATGGCTTCAAGATTTACCGGAAGCAGCCCCACATTGTCTTCCATCATGGGTTGTACCGTGGGTTCCGCAGCTATTTACAACACAATACAGTGGATAAAACTTTTGTCACCATTCTGACCAATCGAGGCTTGGGAGGCCAAATGTACCCTATTTATAAAACCATCAATAAAATCTTGTATGGGCGTAAATTTAGAATGCCCAAAAAGATTTGGATTGAGAGAAAGACATTGGCTCGTTTCAAAAAGCGCTACTGGATTGATTACTCCAAGGAAACACCCCAACTGGACGCCACCAGCTTTGGTAACAAAGAAAAATAATGTAATGGCTTTCTAAACTGTATGGTATCCACTAATTTTGTTCCTTTGTGAGGTGGAGTGCATTGCTTCGTCAATACTTATTTTCAAAATTTTGCCATGTTAGGATTAAAACTACCAACTGACCCTCGCTGGGTAAATATAGCCGAAAAAAACATCGAAGATATATTAGTAGATCACGCTTATTGTGAGCAAAAAGCGGCTTCTTCTTGCATTTCTTTGATTGTGCAATACCCCGAAAAAGACAAACTGGTAGAAATGCTCACGCCAGTAGTAGCCGAAGAATGGAATCATTTCGAACGCGTCATTGAGGAAATGAACAAACGAGGTTTTAAACTTGGTCGACAACGTAAAGATGATTATGTAGCAAAGCTGCTGAAACATATTCGCAAAGGAGGACACCCCAATGATCAGTTTTTAGACAAATTGCTGGTTTGTGCATTGATAGAAGCCCGAAGTTGTGAACGTTTCCGCTTACTTTCGGAAGACATTGCCGATGATGATCTTAAAAAGTTTTACTACGAACTGATGGTATCGGAAGCCAACCACTACGTAAATTTTGTAAACCTGGCCAAAGAATATCTTCCCGAGGAAACGGTAAAAACTCGTTTGGATGAGTTGCTTGAAATCGAGGCCGATATTGTACTCAATTTGGAGGTGCGAGGAGACAGAATACATTGAGAAACAGTACTGGTATTGTAGATAAACTTAATCAATTCAATGAAGATATTTGCGCGTATTTTTTATGCTCTGCTCCTGGGTAGTAGCATATTTTATGGCTGTGAGATTACGGCACCTGAGACCGTGGATCCCAGTTTGGTAGATGCCGACCGGGTAGTAGATGAGTTTGCCAGCCTTCAGACCGAAACTCAGGACATTTTGAACATTGTGGCTGATGTGTTGATTCGTAAAAGAGATTTAATCGCGAGCCCACCTGATACCCCTAACGAAAGTAAATTTGATGATTGTAACGCAGACATTACCATTGAGAAAACAAGTGATGGCGCTACCCAAACCACCATCAAGTTTTCGGACCCCGGCTGCAATGCTGATGTTACCCAAAAGGTACGTCAAGGCACTATAGTTGTAAAACAAAGTAGTACCCTCGGGTATTTGGATACGGGCCACGAAATGACGGTTTCTTTTGAAGACTTTCAATTAAACTCCAGTACGATTACAGGGGACATCACGGTCAAAAACGTTTCGAAAAGCCCATTTACTGAAACTGATACGCTCCAGCAACAGTTGAGTTATGACAAAATAAAGCTTCAAAATAATGGCACTACCTACGAGCTTGAGGCTGGTTATCAGGAACGTAGCCTGATAAGCGGATTGTTGACGCGTAGCATTGGTGACGACCTGTACATAGCAGCAGTGACTGAATATACCTTGGTAGGCTCAGATGGTAATACCTACACCCTCAAAAATAGCACAGAAGAAAACAGCAATTTAATTTTTAACAATACTTGCTGGCAAAATCAAGTCTTTTTTCCTACTCAAGGCAAGGTTCAAATAGTCTTATCAAATTCGGCAAATAAAAACTTCACCGCAAACGTAGATTTTGGAAATGGATCCTGCGATCCCTTCAAAACCATTACATTGCAAGAATAATTCTTATGAAAACCCTCTTACTCATCGCATTGGGTGTTTTATTAAGTATTGGCTCGTTGTGCGCGCAACGAAAAGCCCATCGACACACCATAAAGAAAGTAAAAAAAGTAAACAGTTTCTTTTTTGAAGGAGGCGGTAATGGCATTTTTGGTTCGGTAAATTATGATCGGGTAGTCAACTACGCTGCTTTTGCCCTTAGTCTCCGGATAGGGGCAAGTATTTACCCCTCTGAAAATCAAGACGATCACAATATCTATCCTATTATCCCTTTAGAGATCAACACTTTATGGGGGCGTAAAACGCATTTTATTGAAGGGGGATTGGGAGTAAGCACACTATTTTTGTATCCTACCACCAGTCAGGAAAAGTCTCGTTACCTTTTTTTAGGGTTTGCTCGCATTGGTTATCGCCTACAAAAAGACAATGGCATGTTTTTACGCATTGCCTTCACCCCCGTACTTTTCGATCTTGCGGTCAACGAACCCAATAATGCAGTAAGAGGATTTCAATTTGTTCCTTGGGCGGGTATATCCATTGGAGAAAGTTTTTAGAAGTAGTGATGGATTGTTTGAAGTTGAAGAGGATCAACAAAAATGTTTATAAAAACTGAAGCCTGACAAATGTCATAGAAAATAAGTAATTCAGTGAGTATTTATGCATTGTGAATCCAAATTCTGCATAAACTATGAATGACTCATTAATCGAAAAATACAATACCCCAGCCCCCCGGTATACGAGCTACCCTACCGTTCCCTTTTGGGACACCGATCAATTTTCGGTAAAATTCTGGAAAATGTCCACAGTACGCGCTTTTGAGGAAAGCAATTCTCAAGAAGGGATCAGTTTGTATATTCATCTTCCATTTTGCGAGCAACTGTGTACATTTTGTGGTTGTAACAAAAGAATTACTAAAAACCATCAGGTAGAGCAGCCCTACATCCACGCCTTGCTCAAAGAATGGCAAATCTATCGTTCCCTGTTCACCCATCCTCCAAAAATCAAAGAGCTGCATTTGGGAGGAGGAAGTCCTACTTTTTTTCAAGCCCAGAATCTTGCTTATTTAATTGAAGGAATTTTGAAAGATACCTACCCTGCTCACCAGCCTTTGTTTAGTTTTGAAGGTAACCCCAATAATACCACCAAAACCCACTTACAGGTTTTATTCGATCTGGGGTTTCGTCGGGTCAGTTATGGTATTCAGGATTACCACCCAGCAGTACAAAAAGCCATTCATAGGGTGCAGCCTTTCGAACAGGTGCAAAAAGTCCATGAATTGAGCCAAAAAGTAGGCTATACATCGATCAACCACGATTTAATCTATGGTTTGCCTCTCCAAACTCTAGACAGTATACTAGATACCATCCACAAAACTCATCAACTGCGCCCCGACCGAATTGCTTTTTACAGTTATGCGCATGTACCCTGGATAAAAGGCAATGGGCAACGTGGATTTTCTGAAAAAGATTTGCCGCAAGCTACTCAAAAACGAACCTTGTATGAGGAAGGTCGCAAACTGCTCGAGGCCAATGGTTATCGTGAAGTTGGACTTGACCATTTTTCTTTGCCCAAAGACGATTTGTACCAAGCTTTTCAGCAAGGACACCTCCACCGAAACTTTATGGGCTATACTTCTTCAAAAACGCAATTGATGATAGGGCTGGGCACTTCGTCTATCAGTGATTCTTGGTATGGGTTTGCCCAAAACGTAAAGAAAGTAGAAACCTACCTCGAACTGATTGGTAAAGGCGAGTTGCCTGTTTTTAGGGGGCACCATCTCACTCAGGAAGATTTGGCCATCAGGCAACATATTTTAAACTTGATGTGTCAACTGCAAACCAATTGGGAAACGAGTACTGCTTTTTTTGCTGGATTGCCACAAACCTATGAAAGGCTCAGGGTCTTCGAAGCTGATCAATTGATCCTTATGAACGACCAAGGACTGCAAATCACTCCAGCTGGCCAACCATTTTTACGCAATATATGTTTGGCTTTTGACACTCGGTTTTGGCAACAACAACCTACCACTCAAACTTTTTCTATGGCTATATAATATCTTTTGGTTGCTTCTTTCCTGCTGGTATAGATCCACTAATATCGTGCTCGTCAAAAGCAGCATGTTTGCAATCTGTAACTCATTAGGTAATGAATTTGTAATTCGCTTGAGTAAAACTGTAAATGTTCGAGGCGAGGTTTTCAAGAAAAATCGTTTTTTCTAGTACAAGGGGGGATAGATTTTAGCTTATAAATGTACTACTAATAAATTACCAATATATAGTTTATCATAAAAAAAATTAGTAGTTATCATGGAGAGCTTATTTATTGCTGAAAAATACTACACTCCCCAAATATCTTTCGACATTGACCGCAAGTTATTTGAAATCACTGGGGAATCATTCAGCGAATACTCAATGGAATTTTATGAACCCATCCTGCAGTGGCTTGAAGCTTATACAAAGTCTGTTTGTGCCAATATTGTATTTAACTTCAAGATATCTTACTTCAATACCAGCAGTTCTCGTCGTTTGTATGAGGTTTTCAAAATATTAGATAATTACCACAAAGCTGCCAAGGGCCAGGTAAAAGTGTACTGGTATTGCTCACCTGAGGACATGGACATGATAGAGGCGGGCGAAGATTTTCAAGAAGACTTTAACTTACCATTTGAAATTGTTTTGCAAAAACGCAATCTGGCAGCCTAAATATAGATCTTAATCACTATGTTCTCTTCACCTTTACTAGTAACTGCTAAAAATACAAGGTTTGTGCTTCAATTATTTTGACTTTGCTTCTTTCTTTTTAAAAACGTGTGCTTGACTTTACACGCTCATTTGATTATTGAAGCACAACCTTTTTTACTTTTATCTTCTCTTTACTTGTTGAACTTTCCAATAAAAAGTTCGCCTTCATCGTTGGTAACTTTCCAGTAATAGGTTCCCTTTTTCAGATTTTTCATTAAATGGGTAAATTTCTGACTATTGCCTACTTTTTCAAAGGGCTTGTCCATCAGCAAAGCTTTGTCCATTTTGGTAGACTCATACACAGTAAGATACAACGCATCTTCTCCATCGTATTTCACTTCAAACAATAGTTCATTGGAAGGCAACTGCCCCCCCGCTACTGGACTAATCACTGAGAACGATTCCTTCGCAGAACGACTATTTTGATAATTGGCCAATTCATCCTCCCAATATTTGATCTCTCGTTGGTTGACTGCAATCAGCTTGTCCGCCTCGAGGTTCAAGGATGGCTCTTTAGTTTCCTTAGGAAATTGTTTAGAAGGTTTTTGCCCATTATAAGCCACTTGTGAGGTCGTACTTTGAGCGATGATTTTGTTGGTTTCCGGGTTGTTTTTCTCTTGAGAAACTTTGTCAGGAACTAACTTCACCACCGGAAACGCCATTTCCTTATTAGAAAGCGGGGTTTCTATGACCTCGGCAACTGCTTGATTTTGGTTGAGGGTAGTTGCATTCTTATAAAACCCCCAAGCGCCCAAGCCCACCAACAGTATCGTAGCTGCGGCCGCTTGTCGAATCCATCTTTTTGAATAAACAGGCTTTGTATTCGCAATAGGCACCGCTGGTTTAAATTCAAATTGATAGCTTTTTGCCCGAATGTTATCCAGCAAACGATCGTGGTTAAGATCTTCATACCCATCTAACAAACTCGGGTCGTCTTTGAGCATTTGTTTGGCCACTTTTTGAAGGCGCATCCCCTCTACCAAGGCTTCCAGAAATGGGTCGGTATCTAATAGCTTCTCGAAAGCATCACTTTGTTCATCTGACATGTTTCCACTTAGGTAGGCTGCAATCTGATCTTTTGAATAAAAAGGATGTTTTTCCATAGATTGATGATTAGATTTTTACTTCTTCTCGGTTAAAAGACGAAGAGGTCAAGTTTAGATTTTGTCACCTTGCACCAGGGCTTTTATCTTTTTCTGCGCTCGTTCTTTTATTTTTCTGTAAAGGGCTACGTTGAGTTTTTTTCCAAACTTTTTTTCGTAATCACTCTTGATGATACTCACAATTTTATCTTGTTTGTGAACATCTTCGTAATTCATAACCGCTTTCATAATAAAAGCTTGTTTCTCGTTCAAGCACGCAAGTAGTACATTGATATCTTCGCTCAAAAACATTTCGTATACCCCATCAAAATGGATGCTGGAGGCAAACTCCTGGCTACCATCATGATGAACCATCATTCGTTTTACATCTCTAAGGTGATAAAAAGCATTGTTTTTGGCGATTGTATACATGAGGGCTCTTACCTCATCGTCGTTGCTTACTCGGTGACCGTATTTTGAGAAAAAGTTCTCCCAAGATTCTTGCAGAACATCTTCAACCTCTTTCTTGATGTCTGTATATCCCCAGAATGTTCCCAGTATTTTTTTGATAAGAGGATAAAGTTCCTTATCTACTTCTCTGATGAAATCTTCTCCGAGCATTTATCTTCTTGTTGAACCTTTAATTATACAATGCATTTGAGGGAAAAAAATGACAAGCTTGTCTACTTTTCTTGTCTTGCGGCTTGCGCACTCATCTACATTTGCCTG
>CALDJV010000011.1 GCA_937899305.1 uncultured Cytophagaceae bacterium | reverse complement strand
GCAGTTCAGGCAGTAGAGAAAAACAGGTAGTTATTGCGAACGCGTTACTAAAAACGTTGCGCCTGAAAAGATGCCTGCACTCGCCTTGACAAACCTAGATCTACTTTTTCTCCTTTTTGTCGCCGCCACAGGGCTACGAACCCACCCGAAAACATAAAACTACGTACCAAGTCGTTCAGAAAATAAATAGACTCGCCATTGCCCACAATGCGTTTCTCAAAAATAGCCAACTGGGTGGCCAGCCAATCCATCCAAACAATCAATTCCTGAATCGCCTTGTCCGAAAGGCTTCTTAGGGATGGAATACAACCACTCGCAATGATGTCGGTATCTACGTAATATGCATTTTGCCCGTTGGCTTCTTCTTGTTGCAACAAGTAGGCGGATACTCCATCTAATCTTTGGGCAATTGATTGGGTCAAAATTAATTTTTTCATTGTTTATTCGCTTTGTGTTGAATATCCTGATGTATTCTGGAATTCTTTTTACCCTATAAAGGCAAAAAAGCAAACAGTGTAATGAATATATCAGTATCAATTACTTCACACTTGGAATATGATTACCTGCAACCTTGACGTAACCTAAGTGCCGGAATCTTACTAAGGAGTATCCATTTTTAGCAAATAATAGTTGGCATCTTCGTCTTCAAAACCAATGGCTCTTCTAAAATCAGTTTTGGCATCTTCTTTTTTCTGGAGCTGCAAATTGCACATTCCCTTCCAGCGGTAGGGCTCGGCTTTGTCGGTAAAAAACCACACTGCCCGAGCAAACTCATCGTGGGCATCCTGATATTCCTCCAGCGCATACAATGCTTTGCCTTTGATCAAATAACAGTCTGATAAGCTATAATCATAATTGGCTACCTTGTCACAATCGTAAATGGTTTCATACATATTGCCCAATACATAATTGGACTTGGCTTTGTACAACCAAGCTACTGCACTTTCTGGCTTTTTGGTCAATACATTGTCAAAATATTGAATGGCTTCGGTGTATTTCTCTTCATTTACCAGGTCTATTCCTGACTGAAATTTCTTGGTATCTTTAAAAGTTTGGGTAAGGTGGTGCCCCAACATCAGGCGAATCATAATGTACCCCACAAATACAAAACCTATTAATAAAACCTCCATTTGCTTATACTTGTAACTGCTTACTCATTGTCTTTTCAAAAATCCATTCCAATTTACTGAATATCCATTTCACTGTCCAACTTCAATAAATAATCGTGGGCATCTTCATCACCCAAACGAATTGCTTTCTGAAAGTCAGCCTTGGCTTCGGATAGGTTGTTCAAATAATAATTGGCCAGTCCTTTCCAGCGATAAGGAACCGCCTTGTCTTTGAAAAACCATACCGACCGGGCAAATTCATCGTGGGCATTTTTATATTGCTTCAATTGTAAAAGTGCCCTTCCCTTGATTAAATAACATTCTGACAAACTGTAGTCGTAATTGGTCGCTTTATCACAATCATAAATGGCTTCATTTGGGTTATCCAAGGCAAAGTTGCAACGGGCTTTATGAGCCCAAGCCACCGCGCTTTTGGAATTATTGACCAACACTGCATCAAAATATTGAATGGCTTCCTTATATCGCTCTTGTTCTACCAGCTCTCTCCCTCGCTTAAACTGCTCATTGTCGCGCATCGTATCGGTAATGTGATGCCCCAGCATTAGTTTTACCCCAATATAAGCCCCTGGAATAAGAAAGTAAGGTCCGGCAAAACAGAGTACCACTGCCAATAACATAAGAATTTCGTAACTGCTCATACCATGTGCATTTACTTAGGAACATGTTCAAAGTAAGTGTCCGATTTTGGCAAAATTGCTTGAAGCTAGATGAGGCACTTTTTGCGGGCGTAGCCATAGCTACGCCCAAAACCGATGGCTACAGCTCGATGTCATTAAGTTAAGCATTACCGTGGCAAAAATGAATTTTGAATGTCGATCAACGAATATCGAATAATGAAGGAAAAGCCTTCACCGTTTCTATTTTAGAGCGTCAGCCTCCTTCTCAAATCGTTGATCAGTGTTCTTTAATCGATATTATTTTGCTTAACTAAACGACATTGGGCTACAGCTTTGCTGTGCCGAGCTCTGCCAACGGCTAAAAAGTAACGAAATATAGCAAAGGGCAGTGAAGCGAAAATCATCAGTTATTGCGGACACGTTCCTTAAATGTACAAAATTGTTGTGAAGGAGAAAAGTTTCCTAAAAGGTGAAAAATAATACTGAATGGCTGGTTGAGAAAAAAAAATTAAAAAATCTTTATTTTTTTGACCGTAGGTATTGCATTTCACAAACAATGTATTACCTTTGTCATCCCTAAGGGAAACATCATTAGATGGCAGCTGTAGCTCACCCGGTTAGAGCGTCGGTTTGTGGTACCGAAGGTAGTCGGTTCAAGTCCGATCAGTTGCCCTAAAGCCTTGTAAAGTTTATCTTTACAGGGCTTTTTCATTACTACCATATGTTTTCAGACTTATTAAACCACCTATTCCTGACCTGTGTGCCTTCTTCCAACAAATGACCATCACTTCCATATAAAAACCACTTAAAGTAGCTGCATTTTACTTATCCGAAACTACGCTTACCAGCTGTTTTCTCTACTGTGGTGAGCAATCCAACTTACTCATTTGAGTCTTTGAATTGAAAAATTTCACAAAAACCTTGTGCCTCTAGTTAACTTTTAGACACTCAAATGGATTAAAAACAGGATGTAGCCCGATGCTATACCAAAATATTCCTCTACCAATATTCACCTCATCCCACCACTATTTCATAAACAATCATTTTTAAAAGCAACTATCATGTTAGTTACCACATCACAAGATCAAATTGCTGAAGAGTTATTACATCTTCAGAACGATGTCATTTTTCAGAATGCAGTAGCAAGTATCAAACCCGGTAAAATGAGGCGCGACCCTCAAAATGAGGCCTACCGCCAACGATTGATTTATACCAAAGCGCTACGAAATTATCTGTATAACCCAGCGATTTTGAATGTCATTTTTGGTGATTCTGATCTTCAATCGCTCTTTCTCCGCACTTTCGGATATACCAACAATACCCAATTTACGATTTATCCCAATGCTTGGCTACGAGATTTCCCGATGCTAGACATTGGAGAAAACACCTATCTGGGGGATGGCATTCTATTGGGTACCAACCAAGTATCAGTCAATCAAAAGTTTATCACGGTAGGCAAGATTAAAATTGGGGCCAATTCAGTGTTTGACCAAAAGTGCAGTGTGGGGTATCATACTACCATTGGCAAAAATGTGCAAGTAAGGTTCAATACTGCCATTGGCCTGAAATGTACTTTGGGGGATCATGTAACTCTGGGGGAGTTTAATGTCATTGGCCATGCTACCCACATTGGTCACAATGCAATACTTCATACTTATTGTCGAGTGGGGCATTTTGTCACTATTGATGAGGGGGTAGTGGTAGAAGAGTTTGCCAATATTCCTAGCAATAGTCACGTAACTAAAGAGGGAATTTTCTCAAAAAATTGATCCAATAGATACGAAATACCTGGGCTTGAAACCTGCCAGATTTTGTAAACTTGGCAGGCCAGCTTTATCACCATATTCGCAAATTCTTCTACTCTATTGAAGATTCACCCCAACCTGCTCTTTATATATTTCAATAAAAACCTCGATTGTGTATATTCGAATTACAATTTAGGGAGGATGTAATAAATAGGCTCCCTATTAAAGCCAGTGGTTTTGCGGATAGATGAGGCTACTTTTTGCGTCCATAGCAGCGCTACGGGCAATAAAAGTAACGAAATATATCCGTGAAAGAACGGCTACTAATTGGGTATGTTATTTTTTAAATACTCCCTTATCAAGGTGACTGGTGATATATTCACCACTACCAAGCCAATGAATTTATACAATCGATATGAAAAATACGCTGACCATTCTCACTTTACTGCTCTATACTACCTTTGCTCAGGCCCAGTCGTTTACTGGCGATCAAAAAAACCAAGGTTATGCCCTATTTGGCAGCAAAGTTACGTTTATTTTTGATGAAGCCCTTTACGGCAAAACCCCTCAAAAAGTGGTGGTTACCGGGGAGTTTCGCAATTGGGATCAAAATATGGAGGCAGTTGCCTGGCAACTCAAAAAAACAGGGGAACAATGGTTGTTAACCGTAGACAATGCCGATTTTAAAAAGATCAAGCCTCGCACCAAGTTTAAATATCGGGTGGATAATGGTGAATGGTTGGACCCTCCAGCAATAGCCAAAAACAAACAAGGAAGCGATTTGGTATTTATGCCCCAGGCTTTTATAGCCGGCCTGAAAGCCGAACTACGCAACGAACGATTGATTTGGGCAGAAGTGCGCGCTCAAAAACGCCCTCTACTTCCTCAAGATTATAAAATCACTGATGCCCAGGGGCGAACCATCAAAGTAGCTGGTGTATTGCCCAATGGGGCCACCTCTACCTTGATTACCCCTGCGGAACCCTTGAACAAAAAAAGGGTCTACTTCTTAGAGATCCCATCTCTTAAGCTCAAAACCCACTGCTCGTTTGATGGCTGGTTTCGGGAAGCTTTCTCAAGCAAGGAACTGGGGGCCAACATCGACCAAGGTAAAACCACCATCAGCATATTTTCGCCTCGGGCCGAGCAAGTAAAATTATACTTGTACAAGGGTCGGCAAGACAAAAAGGCTTATCGGACCGAAAACCTCAAGCAAGACCAGGACGGGGTTTGGGAAATTGTCATTCCAGAAGATTTGCACGGAGTATATTATGATTTCACGGTACACGGAGCTAAAGAGCCAGGCAATCATTTTTATGAAACCAACCCAGTACACATCAGTGATCCTTATGCTAGAGTAAGCGATGATACCTGGGGCAAAAGTCGCATTTGGCGCCGTACTCAACCTGCCACTCCTTTGAAAAACGGCATTCCTAAAATGCAAGATGTGATTGCTTATGAAGTACACGTACAAGATTTCACCGATTTGCTTCCGGTCAAAAACAATTTAAAAGGAACCATCAAGGCGATGACCATTCCTGGATTGCGCAACCAGCGAGGAGAAAAAATCGGCTTTGATTATTTGGTAGACTTGGGCATCAATACGGTTCATTTGATGCCAGTACAAGAGTATGTCCACTTTCCGACCGATGACTGGAAGGCTTCGTTTGGCGAAGATGCCTACATGAAAAGCCAGGGCATTGGTGATGAAAATTACCAATGGGGCTACCGTACTTCGCATGCATTTGCGGTAGAGTCGCGCTATCGTAGCAAGGGCAGCGAACCCGGCCAGGAACGGGAAGAATTTCGGGATTTGGTACAGGCTTTCCACAATCAGGGCATTGCGGTGATTATAGACATTGTGCCCAACCACACCGCCGAAAATATGGATGGTAATTTCTGGAGTTTTCATTTCAATGTATTGGGCAAGCAGTATTATTACCGTACCAAAAACTTTAAACACATTGGAGCCTATGGCAATGAAGTAAAAACCGAAAACCGACCGATGGTACAGCGTTGGCTGATTGATCAGTGTCAGCATTTTATCCAGGAGTTTGGAATTGACGGATTTCGGATTGACTTGGCCGGGCAAATCGATGAGCAAACCCTGAAAGCACTGAAAACGGCCATTGGAGAAGATAAAATTGTGTATGGAGAGGCCTGGATTGGGTCCAATGATCCTAACTTTGAAAATAACCCTGATTGGGACTGGTACAAGGCAGATGCCCCAATTACTTTTTTTCAGGACGATTCGCGCAATGCGTTCAAGGGTCCAGTATTTGAACTCAAAGATCCTAAAAAAGACCGTGGCTGGCCCGGTGGCAACTACGCCGAACGACCCAATGTGATGAAGGGGCTGGCCAATCAATTTCCGGATGACAAAAGTCCTTTGAGTGGCATCAGCTACCTCGACATCCACGATAATTTTGCCTTGGCCGACCAGTTTGGGAAAAACTTTGATGGTCGCTACGAAGTAGATCAACGCTTGTACAAAATCGCGGTCACTTTGCTTTATACCACTTTGGGCCCCATTGTGACGCACGGAGGTTCGGAGATCATGCGTAGCAAGGCCTCGGCCCCGCTCAAAGAGGTGGTAAAACAAACCAAAAAAGGATTTAAGGTATATATGCATGGGTACCGCGACAGCTACAACCACCGCAATGCCAATCATTTTCGCTGGGAAACGGTAGGCCAGCAACCCAGTAAAAAAAATAAAGGCCGTCAGAATAAAAATGACTATCGCAATATGCAGGCTTTTTGGCGTGGAATGAACCGGTTTCGTTTGTCAAAATACGGGGAGGTTTTTCGAGTAGCTCAGGCCGTTCCCAATGGCTATTACCAATTCATTGCCCCCAAAGACCGCCCCGATGTGTTGGGATATGTGGTAGACAAGCGCGTATTGGTATTGCTGAACGCGGGAAAGCAGAAATACGACTTCAAAAACATCGCATTGCCCAAGGGCCGTTGGAAAAAGGTAGCCAATACCCAAAAAGTGAATCATCTCAAAGGGGTGGGCAAACGACTCAAGGGGGGCCAAGCCTTCAACATCAAAATGGAGGGTGAAAGTTTGGGAGTTTGGGTTCGGGAATAAGCTGGTAGTGAAGACGTTGTCTGGATTTCGGTGGTCTCTCTTCGGTAACAGTAAGCCCACCGAATCTAGATGTATTTTAAGCCTTATTCTTCAGGGTTGATAAAACTTTTCTACCAAAGAAACGTATCAATAATTTTCGTTTAACTACTAAATTAATTAACAATGAGTAAGTTTCAAGCATTTAAAGGTAATATTTTAACCAAACAACAAAAACAACAGACCAAAGCGGGAAAAGGCAAAATAAAGAACGAACACGGTTGTAATAACACCAAGGTGAAGTGCGAAATTCAGTAACATACTTTTTCTCTTGGTTGGTGTATAAGCACTGACACCAACCAAGTTTGACAGATACGACAAAGTATTAATTTGTTTGATATTCCTCACGCTGGCGCAAGCGTCCTCGCTCAATGCTGTCAACTTAACAACTAATATGAGTTTTCAAGCATTCATATGCTG
>CALDJV010000010.1 GCA_937899305.1 uncultured Cytophagaceae bacterium | reverse complement strand
TTTGTAGTTTTTTTAGGCGATTGAGACGGGTAGGTAATTTTTCCAATTTATTTGAGTGTAGATTCAGCACTTTGAGGTTTCTCAAACCACTCAGTTCGGGGGCCATTTTTGAGAAATAGTTTCGCTGCATGTCCAGCTTTTCCAACTTGGGTAGCTTTCCTAACTTATCGAATATAGGAGAAAGATTGGTATCGTACTTAAACCTCAAACCAATCGCCCTGAGGCTTTCTAATTGAGTAAACTCTTTGGGCAAAGACCGTAACTTGTTCCAGCCAAAACTGAGTTCTTGCAGGTTTTTCAGTTTGGCCAATTTTTTAAATAACAAACGTAAATTAAGGTGAGAATTGTCAATCAGTTCTAACTTCTCAAGACTTTGCAAGCGTGTAATTACCTTGGGCAAACGCCTCAGTTTGTTCCAGCTGAGGTTCAAATCTTTGAGGTTTTCAAAAAGCGCTATTTCGCTTGGCAAATACCTGATATACTGCCATTTAAGATCTAGCACCTGCACTTTGTTAGGCTCTTTGAGCGCGTGCGAAAGCTTCTTGTATACAATGGTTTTATCACCTTTTGCCAAAAAACTGTCTTGCGCAAAAGCAAGTGAACCAACGAGGGTGAGCATCAATCCAGTATGAAAAAGATGCTTGATGATATTATTCATAAATTTAGTTTCTATTAAAACGCTTCCTGTCTAATCAATGCTTTTACTCCAACAATATTCGCCTGACTCTTCATCATTGGATTCACAGCACCTTGTTTTGGTATTGAACGTAACAATTATCAAAATCTATACCTTTAGAAAAGTATACTTGTTTTTGTTTCTCTTGGTTACAGGCAGTGATGCCCTCAAAAATTGTCTGTTTCTGTTAAATTATGTAACTTTTTCAATCTCCAACTTTGATCTAAATCCGAATTTTCTGATAATTGCGCAATTTTTTTACACCTGACAAAGATTTATTCGCCCATTCCGAAGCATGTGGTTACCAGAGGTAGTTGCACTTTTTAAGGATGAATAAGTTTTCTTAGAAGTATAAAACAAGCTCATAATAGCTTAATTTTTACGACAATAACACAAACACACAAATTTGATATTTTTATGAAAATTGGAATCATTCGAGAGGGCAAAGTTCCTGTCGATAGGCGAGTACCATTGTTGCCTGCACAATGCCAGCTATTACAAGAAAAATACCCTCAATTATCCTTTGCAATCCAGTCTAGTTCTATTCGTTGTGTACCTGATGCAGATTATAAAAAGCACGGGTTGGCCGTAGTAGATGACATCAGTGACTGCGATATTATTTTCGGAGTAAAAGAAGTACCCATTCCTCAGTTGATGGCCCATAAAACGTTCTTCTTTTTTTCTCACACCATCAAAAAACAGGCATACAGTCAGCAGTTGTTACGCACCATTTTGGACCGCGATATTCATTTGGTAGATTACGAATGTCTCACTGATCAAAAAGGGCACCGTGTAGTGGCATTTGGCCGTTTTGCCGGTATTGTAGGGGCTTACAATGGCATACTGGGTTATGGCAAAAGGCACAATTTATTTGAATTGAGGCGGGCATTTGAGTGCCAGGACCTGAAAGACTTGCGCACCGAATATGCTAAAGTAAAGCTTCCTCCCATCAAAGTAGTGGTTACTGGTGGCGGTAGGGCTGGTAATGGCATTAGTGAAGTACTGGAAGGCATGCAAATTCAAAAGGTTTCGCCTGAAGCATTTCTGAATCAAAATTTTGACTACCCTGTTTTTACTCAACTTCGTTCTAAAGACTATTATCAACCACCTACCAATACTACCTGGAACAGTGAAGATTTTTATCAAAACCCCGTGCATTATCAAGCCGATTTTTTAAAGTATGCTCGCCAGGCTGACATATTTATTTCGGGGCATTACTGGAACCCACAAGCCGAAGTACTTTTTACTCGAGAGGATATATTGGCGCCCGACTTTAAATTAAAAGTAATTGCTGATGTTACTTGCGATATTGAAGGCTCTATCCCTTCTACCCTGCGTGCTTCTACCATCCAGGCTCCTTTTTTTGACTATGATCCTGCCACAGGACAAGAGGCAGCTCCATTTAGTAGTCAAACCCACCTCAATATGATGTCGGTAGACAATTTACCTTGTGAGCTTCCCTATGATGCTTCAGAGTCTTTTGGTCAACAATTGATGGAGTATGTATTCCCCGCTTTTTTTGATGATGATGCTCAACAAATTATCAAAAGAGCCTCTATTGCCAAAAACGGACAGTTGCAGCCTGATTTTGATTACCTGCAAGACTATGCCGATGCGGTGAGTTGATTGCTTGGACACTGTCTCAAAAATGGTCAAACCTCGGTAGTAACTGAGGTTTTCTTGTTTTTAGAGGCACTATTCCCTACAACTTAGGGATAATTAGTCATGAATATTGGATTTTATTTTAATAAAAACTACATTTAAGGTAAATATAAAATTATGAGTAAACATCATTTAGGCGAGTTTGAAGAAATAGTGATGCTAACTGTGGCTATTCTACATGGCAAGGCATATGGAGTAGCCATCATTGAGGAAATAAAAGAACGCTTGGAACGGAATGTAAGTATTGGTTCACTACAAACAGTTTTGAAACGATTGGAAGACAAAGGGTACCTTGAATCAGAAATGGGGGGAGCTACCAAGGCTCGAGGAGGAAAAAGAAAACGCTACTTTAAGGTCACCAATCTGGGAATGGAAAAACTCAAGCAAGCTAAAGAGCAACGCCAAAACTTATGGAAAGCGATTCCCAATATTGCTTTTCAAAACTAAGCAACAGAAGTAAAAATTACCATGGAAAATTACCCTACTCCTCCCCAATGGCTGTTACACTTTTTTCGTTGGTTTTGCCATCCCGATTTTCAAGAAGATATCGAGGGAGATTTGGTAGAAATGTACCAACTAAGACTTACCGAAAAAAGTAAAAAAGCAGCCAATCGTGCTTTCTTCTTTGAAGTCATCTCACTGATCAGACCCAATTTATTACGAAAATTTAAATTCAATTATCATATAACCCATTATAGTATGTATAAAAATTATTTTAAGATAGCGTGGCGGAACCTGTTTCGCCAAAAGCTATATGCTCTGCTCAATATAGGTGGATTGGCAATCGGTTTAAGCGGTTTCATTATGATCGTACTGTATATTCAGTACGAGTTATCCTATGACCGCTTTTATGCCAATTCGGATCAAATCTATCGCATTTACCAACGTGCAGAAGGCAACGATCTTCAAGGAAGTGATCTGTTTGCGCTTACTCCTGCCCCCATGGCTACTACACTAAAAAGAGAATACCCTGAAGTACTCCAGGCCACTTGTGTTCAAACTGATAAGTCACTTCTAAATTTCCAAGAAATATCTTTTTGGGAAAAAGGATTATCAGTAGATGTTCAGTTTTTCAAAGTATTTCCGGTTGATTTTATTCAAGGAAATCCAGCAACTGCATTGGCTCAACCCAAAAGTATCGTACTCACTCAGGACTTGGCTCTTAAGCTTTTTAGCCGCACCCAAAATGTAGTAGGACAAACCATTACCTATGGTGATAAGTACCGCTATAACATTACGGGTATTGTAGCAAACCCTCCTTCCAATAGTACGCTACAATATCACTACATTACTAGCATACAAACCAATGCTACTTATCGTAAAGCAATGAAAAAAGGGGCTTGGACGCATCACAGTTTCTATACCTTTGTGAATTTGAAAAAAGGAAGTAATCCCCAAACACTCGCTCAAAAGTTCCCAAACTTGATTGATAAATATGAGCCAAATACCTCATCTCCTTCTTCTAAGACAAGTTATCACCTACAAGCCTTGACTGATATGCACCTGAATACAAACGTAAATTTTGATGTGGGTAAGAAAGGGAACCCACTCTATATTTACCTCTTTTCGGTCATTGCCATTTTGGTACTCCTACTGGCCTGTATCAATTATATGAACTTAGCCATTGCCCGTTCGGTACGAAGAGTCCACGAAATTGGCTTACGCAAAACTTTTGGAGCTGTACGTAGACAATTGATTGGTCAGTTTTTGTCGGAAGCTGTCTTGATCACTTTTTTGGGCTTATTAATCGCTATTGGGCTTACCGAAGCACTACTCCCTCGTTTTAGTCGCCTTATGGATAGCCCACTGTCGTTTAATTTGACGCATACCCCTTGGCTTATACCTGCGCTGGCCATTATCGTATTATTGGTAGGCTGCCTATCGGGAAGTTACCCTGCTTTTTTCTTATCTTCTCTCAATCCAGTAAAAGCCCTGAAAGGCCAGTTAAGCAAGAAGTTTTCGGGTAGAAAGCTTCAAAGTTGGCTTATTGTCTTGCAAAACACCACTGCTATCATACTCATTATTAGCAGTTTGGTAGTCTATTTTCAGTTCCAATACGTCCAAAACAAAGAGCTGGGGTATCACAAGGATCATGTGGTGAGCATCTCGGTATTAGATCGTAATCTATACAAACGGATTCCAACCATCAAACAAGAATGGTCTCATAATCCGGCTATTCTACATACTACTATTTCAGGGCTGCCCGTAAACATTAAAAGTAACACCATTGCGCATCACTTGAACAAAAATCTAAAGAAAGATGAAATACACACATATATGACTGACGTAGACCCTGACTATCTCAAGGTTTTTGATATAAAACTCATCGCAGGACGAAACTTTTCGCAACAAATGGCTACTGATGCCACCCAGGCCCGCATTATCAATGAAAGTATGGCTGAAGCCTTGGGCTGGAATCCTCAAGAAGCCATTGGAAAAACCATTGAGGATTATGAGAAGGTAACCATTATTGGGGTAGTCAAGGATTTTCATATGTATTCGCTCCGTAAAAAAATTGCCCCCCTTATCCTTGTCCCACAAAATAACAACCCTTATATCAATTATATTTCAGTAAGAATACGTCCAGAAAATATGAGGACTACTGTTGCCTACCTGGAAAGTTCACTTAAAAAGTATACAAGTTATCCCTTTAAATATTCGTTTGTTGATCAAAAATATAACCAGCTCTATAAAAGTGAAAAACGTTTGTCGCAAATGTTTGGCTTTTTTACCATACTTTCTATTTTGATTGCTTCGTTGGGACTATTTGGACTGGCCGCATTTTCTATTGAGCGAAGAACCAAAGAAATAGGTATTCGGAAAGTGCTTGGTGCTTCGGCTCGCCATATTGTAACTGTCATGAGTCAGGAATTCTTAAAAATGATATTGATCGGTTTTGTAATAGCCATCCCCATTGCCTGGTATGCAATGAATCATTGGTTAAGAGAGTTTGCTTATCGTATCGAGGTCAAATGGTGGATGTTTGTGTTGGCAGGTTTACTGGCATTCTTGATAGCCATTGTCACCATTAGTTATCAATCTTTTCGTGCCATATTGACTAATCCGGTAAAGGCATTGAGGAACGAGTAAGAGTATAGCTAAGTAACATGTTCAAAACAAGTGTCCGGTTTTAGCAAATTCACTTGGCCAAAACCGATGGCTAAAAAGTAACGAAGTATAGCAAGGAGTAATGAAGCGAAAGTCGACAATTATTGCGCAACTGTTACTTAATCAAAATAGTCAGGAGTACAACGATAAACAAAAAAACACCATTCAGATCAGTCTAAATGGTGTTTTTTGCTTTATCAAATAGAGTATTAATACGCTCTCGCTAAGCTTCCTTTCATATAATTTACAAAAGATCGGTTCACCACTCGGTTGCCACCCATTGTTGGGTAATTTCCAGTAAAGTACCAGTCTCCTTGATGATTGGGGCAGGCTTTGTGCAAATTTTCCACCGTTTGGTAAATTACTTCTACCTCAGCTTTGATGTCATGTGACTTTACAATGTCGGCAATCTTTTTTGAGATTTGATCATCAGTAAAGTGAGCGTATAATTCGTTTACAATATTGACTTCACCTTCCTCTTTATTGTAAATCTTATAGTTGATTTTCTCTAACAGCTCATCCATTAAGTTCTCACGCCCAGTTTCTTTGAGCAATGCACTTACCGCTCTAAAAGCTACAAATGCCCCCATTTTGGACATATCGATGCCGTAACAATCGGGAAAACGAATTTGAGGTGCCGAAGAAACAATGATGATTTTCTTGGGAGAAAGCTTATCCAAAATACGCAAAATGCTTTTCTCGAGGGTGGTTCCTCTTACAATGGAGTCATCAATCAATACCAAGGTATCTACTCCTTTCTTTACCACCTCGTAGGTAGTGTCATACACGTGAGCTACCAAGTCATCGCGGTGGGCATCATCGGCAATAAAAGTCCGAAGCTTGGCATCTTTGATGGCTAGTTTTTCTACCCGAGGGCGCATGGATAAAATCCGGTCTAATTCTACCGGATCGCTCACCTTGTCTTCAATGATTTTTTTCTTACGATAATCCACCAAATGTTCCTCTATTCCTTGTATCAGTCCCAGAAAAGAAGTTTCGGCAGTATTGGGGATAAAAGAAAATACCGTGTTCTCCAAGTCATAGTCAATGGCCTTCAGTACTTGCGGTACCAAAAATTGTCCGAGGCGTTTGCGTTCAGCGTAAATCTCAGGATCAGAACCACGAGAAAAGTAAATACGCTCAAAAGTACAAGAAGTTTTCTCTTTAGGCTCGAGAAACTGTTCTACCTCATAGTCTCCTTTTTTGTTGACAATCAGCGCATGGGCGGGGGGAATTTCTTTGATTTGGTCGTAGTCTACATTGAACGCGGTTTTGATCGCAGGCTTTTCAGAAGCGGCTACCACTACCTCGTCGTCAGCATAATAATACGCTGGACGAATACCGTGAGGATCACGCGCTACAAACGAAGCACCATGCCCAATAATACCAGTCATCGTATAACCTCCGTCAAAATCGCGACAAGAGCGCTCTAGTATTCTTCTAATATCCAGCTCTTCTTCTATCAGTCGAGTAATCTCAGCATTGGAATGGTCGTGTTTGTATTTGTCAAAAATCTCTTGATTGGCTTCGTCCAAAAAGTGTCCGATTTTTTCCATTACCAAAACGGTATCTACCTTTTCTTTGGGGTGTTGGCCCAACTCAACGAGTTTAG
>CALDJV010000009.1 GCA_937899305.1 uncultured Cytophagaceae bacterium | reverse complement strand
ACAAATTACATCAAATTAACTCACAATAAACTTAGTCCCCAGTGTACTAGTTGATTGTTTTGAATAATTTCTCGCACTACTGGCAAATCAGATGCCACTACTGGAGTACCAATGGCCATAGATTCTAAAATCTTAAGTGGACAACACCCTTGCTCTAGGTTGCGCGTACACGCTTTGAGGGGAGCCACCGAAAATTCAGCATAATGGACCCAACTGTACAAGGCGCGTTTGGGTAATTGGTATTGCCAAATGACCCGATCACTCAAGCCCATTTTCTCAATTATTTTATGGTAAAACCGGGTACGCTTTTGTTTTGTAGAAGCACAAATCACCAATTTGAGCGCTTCATAATCAGCTAGATACCCCATTGCTTTCAACAATACATCAAAACCTTGCCAAGACTGTAATGCTCCAAAATAAATAATATACCGCCCCGACTCAGGTGCCTCGGCAGGTTTTTCAAAACTTTCTGGAATATCGGCTCCATTGGTAATCACGGTGATTTTATCGGAAGAAAGTCCTAAATTTACCAAATTATTTTTGATTACCTGCGAAGGTGTAATAATGTAATCGGCATTTTGATAACAAAATTGTTCTAAAGAACGGATTTTGTTTAGAGTACGCTTCGATAAATTAGGGTACCTAAAAGGCAGCTCAATAGAGGGCAAGCCATTGATCTCATACACTGTTTTATAGGCTTGTTTGCGCTTGTCACGCTGGGTCAATATGGGTACTCCACTCCAGTGATCACGAAAATGACAAATCTCCAGTGCGGGCTGGGTCTCAAGCAAATCATATAAATACTGGCTGTAGGCCTGGGCACGAATCAAATAATTGGGTATTTGCTCCGAAAACCGGGTAATTTCTACGAGGCCTTCTTGTTGATAATCATCTAGTTTTTCGCTGCCTACTACCGAAAGCCACCCTCCTCCTTTCCAATCAAACAAAGTTTGGGCATTGTGATAAATATGAGTTGCTGCCCCTTTGGCTGAAGGGTATACATCGAAAGCAGCATACAAAGCTTTGTGTGATTGTTGTAATCTCATTTTAGGTACAAATCATCAAAGATATTCAGTATTTTGATCCAAAAGAGTTCAGTTCAAAAATGAATCCCTTTTATAAAGTATATTAAGTAAAACTACATAAATAACCTAATCCATTTGGCTGATCTCTCGTCGCTATACTTCTTCAAAAAATAGTTCCGTAGCTTTGGCTACGCAAAGATTTTTTTCATCGTCTAGCAACCAGATATTACACCAAATTTGGATTACTTTATTTTTTCCGTTTTACTAAGCTTACGAATTTTATAATAACTTTGCTAATTATCAACGATTTGTGGATAAACATTTCAATACCATTCATTTAGAAATTAAATTATTTTGATATGCATAAATTATTATTGATGTCAGGGGCTATTTTTAGTGGACTTTCTGTAGCCTTGGGGGCATTTGGTGCTCATGCACTCAAAGCACTGTTGGAAAAGCACCAAAGGACTGACGTATTCGAAACCGCAGTTCGTTATCAGTTTTTTCACGCTCTAGCCCTCATTTTATTAGGTATTTTGGCCCAACAAATGCCTCATAGGTTCTTCACTAACGCAGGGTATGCTTTTATCGTTGGAATCATCATTTTTTCAGGTTCACTCTATACCTTGGCGATAACCAATATTCGTTGGTTAGGAGCCATTACTCCTATTGGTGGGGCAGCATTTATCGTAGGTTGGGCATTGATGCTCCTGGCTATTTGGGGGGCAAAAAGTTAATTTACTGTAAAACTCAGCACTTTATCACGATTTTTGCACAAAGGTCGTCTAACTATATATCGTAATATGTAAAATCTCATTTTGCAAGTACTTTTTGCCGATAACATACGACAAAAAACAGGAATAAAGCTATAGTTCAATGGGTAAATTGAAGGTGAATTGGGTTCTCTTATCGATGTTGTTTACATTGTTTTACTTTGAAGGACAAGCCCAGCAAACCATCCATACTACTTTACTGAAAGAACCACTATCCTTGAACAAGGATAAATTGTCTGGTTTGATCGATACGACCAATCGCTTGGGTATTGATCAAATTCTGAAGCAATCTATTCCTTTTGAGGATTCCGTAAAAATAAATGTCCAGTTCAATAGTCCATACGCACATTGGTTCAAATTATCGTACCATAATGACTCCCCCTCTCCAGTTACTCGTTTCATTCATTTGGGCTATGCCAGTTTGGTAGATGTGTATGTAGTCAAACATCGGCAAGTAATTGAACACAACACCGAGGGAGTAAGCAGGCCCATCAGTCAACGAAAACTCATTACCGGAAATTATACCCAGGTATCTTTCAATTGCCCTGCCAACGAAACAGTAACGGTATACCTGAAAGTACAAAGTGTGCTCAATTACACGCTTTGGCTTCGCCCCCAAATCATGACGGATACCCATTGGAAAGCACACAAACAAAACCTGGACATACGCGAGGGGGTTTTTCTGGGCTTTTTGCTGATGATGATGTTCTACAGCCTGTCTTTGTTTACTTCGTTGCGAGACATCACTTATCTCTACTATGCAATTTATATTTTCTTTCAAACCATTTATTCTTTGTACGTAGAGCAATACATCGGTTACTATATTCCTTATTTGGGTAATAACCTAGCCATTTCCAAGTATTTTGCTCTTACTTTAAATTTCAGCTTTCTATTCTACTTTATCCTCATGAGGTATTTTAACGACCTCAACCACCGCCAAACCCGCATTGATAAGTTACTGGTGGTTTGGATTAAAATACACACTGTGGTAGTCATTCTTAGCAGTATCTTATTAGGAATAGATCGTGGATTGTTCAATTACATCAATGATATTTTTCAACTGATTTTGACCTTGGTGACTTTAGCATTTTTATTTGTGCTGTTTCGATACAATGGCGTCTTGGGTCGTTATTTTGTGTTGGGCTCTTTCTTTTTACTAGCGGGTGGAATCATCAGCGTGGTGGGCAGTATCAATGGAATCCCTCGTTACGAAAATGCCATTTATTACCATGCAGGCGTCGTTTTAGAAATCTTTATTTTCTCTTTGGGGCTTAGTCTTCGCTTTCGCAATGATCAGAATGAAAAACGACAAGCTCGAGAAGCATTGATTGAGCAGTTGCGCCAAAACGAAGCGTTACAAAGTAATTATGCCCAAGAGCTGAAACAAACAGTAGACCATCGTACCTCAGAATTGAAGCAGGCCAACAAAGAATTGAACCATGCTTATACTAAAATTACCGATAGCGTACAATATGCCCAACGTATTCAGCGATCGATTTTGGTAGATCCCGAAGAAATCGCCCAGTTTTTCAAGGGTCTATTTATCTTTTTCGAGCCAAAAGACATTGTTTCGGGAGATTTTTATTGGTTTACTGAGGTTACTGTGGGTGGAAAAACCGAACTTATTCTTGCTGCGGTAGATTGTACCGGACACGGCGTTCCAGGGGCCTTTATGACCATCATGGTCAATGATTTTCTGACCGAAATTGTAGAATCAAGGAGCATTACCCAACCTCATAAAATTCTAGAAGAATTGGATAAAAAAATCTTGCTCACGCTACAAAAACAAACCAGCTTGGCCAGTACCCATGATGGTATGGATATTGCGATTGTAAATATCAATCGTACCAACCGAACAATTCAGTTTGCCGGTGCCAAAAACCCGCTCTGGTACGTCCGTAATCAGCAAATGCACCAGGTCAAAGCATCACCATTCTCAATTGGCTATTCGCAATTCACCAAAAACAAAAGCTTTGAAAATCACACAATTTCACTCCTTCCAGGCGATGTATTTTATATTTTCTCGGATGGCTATCAAGACCAGTTTGGAGGAGATCGCAACCGGAAATATATGCGAAAAAGATTCAGGAATTTGCTAACTGACCTCAGCCAGCACCCCATTGAGGCTCAACAAGAATTGCTGCGAGACGAGTTTCTCGATTGGAAAGCAACCAATGAACAAACTGATGATGTAATCGTTATTGGCTTTCAGTTTGACTAAAAACCTTACTTATGACTGATTTGGGCAGTTTTGCTTTTAAAGATTCGTAAAATCATTTGTATTTTTGTAAACAGCAATACCCAATTTATTCTCTCTGATATAATACATGTTATTTCAACAATTTGTAGATAAGTTTAACCAAGACAATTTTCTACCCGGATTTCCGAGAAGTTTCAAGCATACCTTTCACATTTATGTGGGGGTTACTTTTACGGGCGCATTGGTTTGGACACTTTTCAGCATTGTCTATGAGTTGTATTGGGTGGCGGTACTTCCCGCTACTTTCCTGCTCATCACCCTCATCAATATGTATTATTTGTATGCCACACGCAACTTTCGAATAGCACGATTCATTCAAGTTTTCGCGGGCATGTCGTTGCCTTTTGTATTTCAATGGATCTTGGGCGGTTTTACTGCTACTGGAGCGGTCATGCTGTGGTCTCTGGCGGCCTTGTTTAGCTTGATCTCTTTTACCCAAATAGAGCACAGTACTTATTGGCTTATTCTGTTTGTTACTTTATTGATTACTTCTGCCCTGATCGATCATCACGTAATGGTAAACATACCCGAAGTGCTGAGCCACGAGCGCAATCAAAAACTATTTTTTACCATCAACATCGGCTCTATTAGTGTCGTCAGTTTTTTCATGATTCGCACTTATGTCATGATCAATATCAATCGTAGAAAAGAGAATGAGTTGTTGAGCAATCAAAAAGAAGAATTGGTGGCTAAAAATCGAGAAATTCGTCAAAAAAATGAGGAGATCAAAAGCCAGCAAGAGGAGTTGCATCACCTCAATCAATTCAAGGACAAATTGCTTTCTATCATGTCGCATGATCTCAAGGCACCACTCGACAACTTACAGAGTACTTTATCTCTGATGGAAGCAGATGCCCTTACGCCTCAAGAATTGCAAACGCTGGCCATTGGGTTACGCAACAAAATGCAGGCAACCCGTTATTTGATGGAAAATATTTTACAATGGGCTATGATGCAAATGGAAAGGGTCTCTTTTAATCCCTGTACTGTCGATTTGTACTCCCTGGTAAACGATACCCTTCGAGTACTTGATATCACCCAAAACAAATCTATTACCCTACAAAACGATATCAGCCAAGGAACCACTGTTTTTGCCGACCAACAAATGATTGCCCTGGTTGTCCGCAACCTGACGGCCAATGCGATCAAGTTTACCCACCAAAAAGGGCAAATTAAGGTATTTGCTCAATCTCATAGCCAGGCACATCTGGAAATAGCCATTCAAGACAATGGCCTGGGTATTGCCAAAGATGCCTTGCCTTATATTTTTGATAGCAACCATACCTATAGTACAGAGGGAACCGCCCACGAAAAAGGGACGGGTTTGGGCTTGCTTCTTTGCAAAGAGTTTATCGAAAAAAACCAGGGTACCATTTGGGTAGAGAGCACCGAAGGAGAAGGGACCACTTTCAGATTTACTTTGCCTCAACATAACCTATTGCCCAATGTCGTTTAGTTAAGTAAAATAATATCGATTCAAGAACGCTGATCAACGATTTCAGAAGGGGGCTGACGCCCTAAAATAGAAACAGTGAAGGCTTTTCATTCATTACTCGACATTCGTTGATCAATATTCGATATTCATTTTTGTCAAAATATCCCTTAACTTAATGACATTGACCTATTGCCTACCAATTAGTACTGATTATTTATTTTCAAAAAAAAGCCCAGGAAAAAGAATCCCTGAGCTTTTCAAACCAGTTTTTCAAAAAAAGCCACACTATTTTACCAATAGTTTTTGGGTATAACGCTTTCCTTGTTTGGTCACTAATTCCAACACATATATTCCCTCATTTAGTCCTTTGATATCTAGTTTCTGCTGATGAGTAGCGGTCTTGAACGACAAGTTCTTTATTGGCTCTCCTAACTTGTCTTTGATCACTACTTGTTGAATCAACTCTTGGTTGGTCAGTTGCACCTCTACCGATTCGGACGCCGGGTTGGGGTATAACTTCAAGACATTGTTTTCACTGGCGCCTTTCTCAAAAGGAAAAAAGTTACAATTAGAAATGGCCAAAGAAAAATCACTTTCATTGGTACATCCATTGGCATCGGTTACCCTTACGGTAAATCCACCCGATAAACCGCTGGCACTTGGTCCAGTTTGAATCACATTTCCGTTTTGAATCCATTCAATGGTAGTACCTGCAGGATAGTTGGTAATTACTTCGCCTGAGGTAGTTTCACCTGGGCACAAAGTGGTTTTTGCCAACTTGATTTTGGGGGCTATGGGGCCACATAGTATATGAAATACGCCCGAAGTAACCGAGGATTGATTTTCACCATCGCAAGAAGCGGTAATGGTTACCCGAATCGAGTTGTTGCAGGCATCGCCACATCGGATATCACAAATATTAGCCAAGTTTAAAGTAGTGCTGGACCCTTCATATACGCAAGCTTGCTGAAAAGCTTTCTCTACCGTCACGGTATAGTTGGTAAAACTAGAGGGAATGTGGAGTATGGCCTGATCTTTACAAACAGCA
>CALDJV010000008.1 GCA_937899305.1 uncultured Cytophagaceae bacterium | reverse complement strand
GCTTTGGCTTGCTTCTGCCACTTGTGTAAGTTGGCTTAATCGGATCATTTAGAAATTGAAATAAGGAAGAAGGAAATTAAATTGAGTAATAAGCAAAAAGGCTTAATCGGATCATTTAGAAATTGAAATATGCCTGTCGGCTTGCAGGGCTTAGCGGTGTTTCACCGGCTTAATCGGATCATTTAGAAATTGAAATCTATTTTTCTAACGTTTGGGTTTTCCTCTACCCAAAGGCTTAATCGGATCATTTAGAAATTGAAATATGCTTCGGCAGGACATGCAATACCGGGCAAGCGATAGGCTTAATCGGATCATTTAGAAATTGAAATGAAGAAACCCTGGTAATTGTTTATGATTGTCATATTGGCTTAATCGGATCATTTAGAAATTGAAATTAGCCTATGCCATCAATGCCTTACATACTTACATAAGGGCTTAATCGGATCATTTAGAAATTGAAATACTACCGAAGAGTTGGAGCTAAGAGAATTTGACCAATGGCTTAATCGGATCATTTAGAAATTGAAATATTTTAGAGCTCATATTAAACACAAAAACCCCTTAGTTGGCTTAATCGGATCATTTAGAAATTGAAATTAGTTTGGTGTAGCCGTTCTTTTCAAGTCATCCAGCGGCTTAATCGGATCATTTAGAAATTGAAATTCGATCAAGTAGCGGGTTACTTCATGTTGCTCAGGAGGCTTAATCGGATCATTTAGAAATTGAAATAAGAAGAAATAGATTACATCTACAGTGTGGTAAAAGAGGCTTAATCGGATCATTTAGAAATTGAAATTAGATGGTTTTACTACTGATGGTTTAGTAGGATATAGGGCTTAATCGGATCATTTAGAAATTGAAATTTGGAACCGTTCGCGCTCAAATTCGAGTTTTTGTTCTTGGCTTAATCGGATCATTTAGAAATTGAAATTGAACTAAGAACTTATTTGAGTGGCTTTAAATTACAGGCTTAATCGGATCATTTAGAAATTGAAATCAACAAAAGAAGTATCAAGCAAGCTTATTTTCACTGGCTTAATCGGATCATTTAGAAATTGAAATGTCGCCACTACAAAGGGAATAAGCGCGGGTTTTGCGGCTTAATCGGATCATTTAGAAATTGAAATAAACCATGTAAAGTTACATTTTTGAAGCGCTATCAATGGCTTAATCGGATCATGTAGAAATTGAAATACGAGCTATAAAAGCCAATAACGAAGCCCAGCAGCTTAGGGAGTAGAAAAAACAGGCCGTTATTGCGAACACCTTACTTAACTAGATGGCTCATGCTTAAAAAACATTGCTTTGTTCAAATACATAAACGTGGCGTCGTGATATTGTCCATCGGTGGTTTTCATGTAATGCTTGTGAGTAGCATATGGTTCAAAACCCAGGTTTTGGTATAAGTACAAAGCGCCTTGATTGTTGGTCACCGCTGAAATGATCAACTGTTCTACACCTGAAATGGCAAAAGCAGCCTGAATGGTGTGATAGAGCAAATTGCGTCCAATTTGCTTGCCTTGGTAAGCTGGCTTGGTATATACTTGGATAATGCTGCCTTCGTGGGCTCTTTTTGCTTTGGGTTCTCGGGCAAAAGCCGTGATGCCTGCTAATTGGGCCTGATCAAACGCACCCATCACAAAATGAGCCGCATCGTTTGCGATGATGTATTTTTCAAAATCCAGTTGCGGCAATTGGACCTGCTGTTCATAAGAAGAAGCAAAACTTTGAGGATATTTTTGGAGGCATTCCAACCGGATTTCCCGGTATTTTTGGGCCTCTTCTGAAGTATCTAATTTTTTATAAGTAATTTCCATAAGCTACGCCGTGATTTCTATGCGATTATTTTCGGGGTCGAGTACCACACTTTCGTAATAACCGTCACCAGTTACCCGAGGCGCTCCTATTACCGTGTAGCCATCGTTACGAAGCTGTTCGGTAAGCGCATCTACCTTGGCCCGGCTACCAGTAGCCATGGCAAAATGAGCCATCCCTAAAGTTTCTGATTCTTGGCCATCTTGAGAGGGCATCATCAAAGCCCCATGCATGATCTCAAGCCGGGCTCCCGATTCAAAGGTTAAGAAGTAAGAGGTGAATTTTTTAGCTGGATTTTCATATTTTTGATTGCTTTGAGCACCAAAATAATGCTTATAAAAGGCGCGCATTTTTTCCAAATCCTTTACCCAAAGGGCAATGTGTTCAATTTTCATGGCAACGTTGGTTTCAAACCATATCGTAATGGCTTTGATGATTGTGCCTCAATTTATAGTTTTATCCCCAATAATCAATAAAAATGATCTGTTGAGCTTAGGTTATAGGAGACGCTGTTGGTTAGGCTACAAGAATCGTAAAGAATTTCTTAAATTAGCATCCGTGATTGATCTCAAAACCAGTGGTTTTTTATCTAATAAAGAAAGATTGACAAAAAATACAATGAATCAAAAAACGAAAATGGTAGCCCTTGGCTTTTTAAGCGTATTGATAAGCTTGAATGCGATTGGCCAAAACCTGGAATTTAAGCTCATCGAAGCCATCAAAACCAAGGAACTAGTGATTGACAGAACCACTGAGAGCGAATTATTGGTCGAGACCGATATTTTACCCGATAACAAGCGCTATCTTGTCATTACTGCCGAAGTGAATTATCCAGGCGAGGGACAATTTCGGGTCAAAAAAGAAGAAGTAACCATTGGGCCCGAAAAGACAGAGGCGGTAGGTTATTTGAGGCTTAGTCGAAGGGGCAACCTCAGGTGGGGACATCGGGGAAGTATTTGGAGTGGAAAGAATTATTTTAGTGCGGTATTTATTGTAGATGCCACATTATCCAATACACGCCTCCATATCAAAGATCAATCTTTTGATATTCCCAAGGTGACCGAGTCTAAATTACCAGTAGGTTGTTCGCCCAAGGCCACCATCACAAAAAAAGAATATTTGGATGAAATATCGTTTGAGAAGAAGTACAGGAGGTACGGAAATCAGGTTTTTACCAAAAAAATCACCCCAAAAAGGGGTAAGTTACTGCGTTTATCTATGGCAGTAGAGTTCTGTGAAAATCCGGCATTATTTAAAAAGAGGGCTTATTACTTTGAGTTGTCTTTTTTTCAATTACAAGGTGCAGATGGTGCTTTGTATGAATGTGTAGGGAGTTTTCGCTTTGGCAAGTTTTATCGCCCAATTACGCATAATATATTCAATAGAGATCAACTCAAGCAGGAAATGGCGCTGGTGTTCAATGTGCCCAAAGCAGGCAAATATACCTTGGTATACTTAGGCAAAAAGATTGCAACTTTTTAAAGGTTTATTAGATCTGACAGTTTTTGAAAACTGTCAGATCTGGAATCCATCATTATACCTTCATGTCTTTCAAAGGCAATTTTCTCACCCTTTTGCCGGTAATTTTATAAATGGCATTGCACACCGCCGGAGGAAGAGGAGGGAGCCCCATCTCACCCAATCCTTCTGGGTCAATGTCGTTCTTTACAAAGTATGTTTCTACCGTGGGGGCATCTTTGATGCGGAGTAATTTGTAATCATGAAAATTACTTTGTTGTACCGCCCCTTTATTCAAAGTGATTTCGGCATTGGCCATCATACTCAAGCCATCAATCACGCCTCCTGTAACCTGATTTTCGGCTCCGCTTTGGTTCACCACTCGACCACAATCTACCGCAGTCACCACTTTATTTACCTTTACATATCCCTCTTTGTCTACCGATACATCGGCTACAATGGCTACATACGTACCAAAAGTAAAATGAAACGCAATGCCTTGGGCACTTCCTTTGGGCATTTTTTTACCCCAATTGGCTTTTTTAGCGGCCAGTTCCAATACGCCCTTGATACGTCCACTGTTGAAGGTAGGTCCTCCGTGCCCATTGTATTTATAATCTTTGGCGGCTTTGCCCAATAGCTCGAGCCGCAGCTTAAGAGGATCTTGACCAGTAGCCGCAGCTACTTCATCTAAAAAGCTTTGGTCTACAAACGCGGTATTGTTGTGCCCCGGAGCCCGCCAAAAACCCAATGGCATGTGGTTTTCAGTGGGGGTATATTGCATCTGAAAATTTGAAATGAACTGGGCTGGATAATTATCGGGATAAATATCGAAGCGATGTCCTGCCAAACGAGGGCTGAAAAACTGGGCCAATGAAGTACCTGTATAATGCGATTTCCAGCCGATGAGCTGGTTATTTTTGTCAATGGCAGCTTGCATTTTGTACATGCTGGCGGGGCGATAGTAATCAAACTGAATTTCATCTTCTCGAGTCCACACCACCTGTACCGGTTGTTTGATCTCTTTGGCCAAATAGACGGCTTCGGCTACGTAATCCGCATTGAGACGTCGTCCAAACCCTCCTCCAGAGCGTAGAATATGTACTTCTATTTGGTTGGCGGTGAGTCCAGTGATTTTACGAGCCAAGGCCAGAGCATTGCCTGGTACCTGAGTAGGGGCCCATATTTCACACTTATTATCTGTCACCCAGGCGGTACAGTTCATGGGCTCCATCGGAGAGTGCGAAGCAAAAGGAATTTCGTAGGTGCCTTCTATTACTTTGGCAGCATCTTGAAAAGCTTGGGCTACATCACCATCATTCCTCAATACCTTTCCTTCCTTACCGAGGTTTTCTTTGAATTTTGCATCCAAATAAGGAGTAGTATACTTTTCATTGCCTTTGGTATCCCATTTTACTTTCAGGGCATTCCGCCCTTTGATCGCGGCCCAGGTGTTTTTACCAATGACCGCCACCCCATCTCTCAATTCACGACGGTTTTCCAGTCCTTTTATCTTCACTGTTTTGAGCACACCCGTAATTTTTTTGGCTTCACTATCATCGTAGCTGAGCAATTTTCCTTGAAAAACGGGTGATTTTTGGATGACTGCCTTCACCACTTTTTCTTTGATATCTGGGCGAGCATCCAAGCCATAGGTCACCTTTCCCTGCACCAGGTTTTGATTGTCTACCCCGGTTTTGAAAGTACCCACCAGCTTAAAATCCTTGTCTGGTTTCAGTTGAGGGTTTTTGGGAACAGTCAGCCCAGCGGCAATTTCGGCCAATTCACCAAAAGCGAGCTTTTTCCGGTTTTTTTTATTTTTGATCATCCCATTATCCGCGTAACAAAGCTTTTTGTCTAGCCCCCATTTTTTAGCGGCCGCCTCCTCGAGCATTTCTCGGGCAGTAGCTCCCACTTTGCGCAAGGGTTTCCAGTTCCGGTTGATTGCGGTACTTCCCCCAGCACTCTGACGACCATATTTTTTGTCTAAATCGGCTTGTATGACCTTGATTTTACGCCAGTCGGCCCCCAGTTCTTCGGCAATGATCATAGGTAGCGAGGTTTTTACCCCCTGCCCAATCTCAGGGTTTTTGGCCATAATCGTAATTGTGCCATCTTTAGCAATTTTGAGAAAGGCATTCATTTCACTTACCTTACTAGGATCAGTCTTGGCAAGTAATTTATTTCCCCAGGGTAGGCTAAAGCTTAAAACAAAAGCACCGCCTGCCACCGCAGAGGTTTTGATAAAATTTCTTCGATCTATTTTATTACTCATATGATTTCTTGTCTATTGTTATATTGTTTCGCTGCGCTTATGGTTCCATTGCTAAATAATTCCATTGTTCCGCTTCGCTTATTGTTACATTGTTAAATGGTTGCGCGAGGCGATGATTATTCTATTGTTCCGCCTGCGGCTTATGGTTGCATTGCTAAATAATTCCATTGTTCCGCTTCGCTTATTGTTACATTGTTAAATGGCTGCGCGAGGCGATGATTATTCTATTGTTCCGCCTGCGGCTTATGGGTTGCATTGCTAAATAATTCCATTGTTCCGCTTCGCTTATTGTTACAGCTCTCCTGACAAAGGAAGAACCAACCAACGGGAGCTCAGCGAAGCTAATCTTAAATGGCTGCGCGAGGCGATGATTCATTTGTACCGCTTTGCGCCACTATGGACTGTCGACCGTCGACTATGGACTAAATAGAACTACTAACTAAAAAAAAACTAATTCCGCATTGCTTTGGCCGCTCTATGAATGGCTTTACGAATACGTACATAAGTTCCGCATCGACAAATATTGCCCGACATGGCCGCGTCTATATCGGCGTCGGTAGGTTTGGGGTTTTGGGACAACAAAGCGACTGCTGACATGATTTGACCCGACTGACAATAACCACATTGAGGTACATCCTCATCTATCCAGGCTTGCTGTACGGCATGGAGGGTATTGTTGGTGCCAGTGAGCCCTTCTATGGTCGTGATTTTAGCCTCGCGAATGGCCGTTACAGGCATAGAACAAGAGCGAATGGGCGTCCCATTCATATGTACAGTACAGGCACCACAAAGGGCTTTACCACAACCAAACTTGGTCCCGGTCATGTTGAGTTCATCACGCAACACCCACAACAGAGGAGTGTCAGGTTCTGCTTCTACTTTGAGCTTTTTATTATTGATATTAAGGGTATAAGAACAACATGTTCGCCCCCTTCTATTTTATAAAACTGTTAATAGCTCCAATAG
>CALDJV010000007.1 GCA_937899305.1 uncultured Cytophagaceae bacterium | reverse complement strand
CTGTGCCAAAGTTCTGAAATGGGAAAGTAATTATTTTCTTATCCCTAAGTAACGTATTCGCAATAACTGTCCGCTTTAGATTTATTCCTCTTTGTTATACTTCGTTCCTTTTTAGCCGTTGGCAGAGCTCGGCACAGCAAAGCTGTAGCCATCGGTTTTGCCCGTAGCCCTGCTACGAGCGCAAAACTTGTCCTGTAAGGAACTCTGAGGTTTAGTTTTGAGTAATTTTACTAAAACCTCGACACTTATTTTGAAAGCGTTACTTAGTTGCCAACTGATTGTATCAAGTATGTTACAACCAGTTAGCAATACAATGTTCATTAGGTCAGCACCTTGATCAATTTATCCTCTGATTTGATTGGAGAGATTTCCTTTTCGTAAGCCACTTCCAGGGCATCATATACATTCTTTTTGATAATATTTGAAAGATGAGTCAAAGGCAAATCATTTGCTTCGATTCCAAAAGGATCTTCAATTTCCTCCGAAATAATTTCCACCCCAATCAAGGCATAAGAAATGAGTACTGTAGCCGGAATGACAAAGTAAATTTGAGGAAAAGAGTCAATGATGCCCAATGGTAGGGTAATGACATATACCGTAATAAATGCTTTAATAAAGCTACTGTGAGAAAAAGGAATTGGAGTGTTTTTGATACGTTCGCAAGCTCCCAGAATATCAATGAGGTTTTGAATCTGTACTTTGATATTGATTTTGTCAAAACCGGAAATATAATTTCTTTTAAAACTGGTCTGCATCCATTCCATCAAAAGCGTGGCAATTTTGTGAGGAACGTGAGGGGTATCTTTCAACGATTGCAAATAAGCATCGTCGTTGTGTTCAAATTCATCGTATTTGATGTCGTCTCTCAAATGCCCTCTCAAAGCGATGGCAAAGTTGGAAATCTGAGCTGCATAATACCTTCTAGTCTCTTTGTCGTCGGTAGGTAATAGCGTGTGTAAATACGACGCCATCGTACGAGAATCGTTTACCAAGGCCCCCCATTTGATGCGACCTTCCCACCATTTATTATAGGCGGTATTTAATCTGAATACTAGAATCAAACCCAGAATGAGTCCTAGTATTGAAAATATCAAAGGACTCTCGATGAGTTTGTCGTTTGGAAAGTAGGTTTTCTTGATGAAAGTAATGGCTGAGGTATAAATGGTTACCAACAACATGCCCTTGTAAAGCACCCTAGAGTTGTAGGAGGTATTGATTCCAAAAATGAGCTTACTCAGCGTAGTCCACCACCGTTTAGTATCGTATACAATCATAAGTTTATAAATAGTCTCTTGGTTAACTTAGTAACACTGTCAAAATAAAATCATCAAATTTAATTGAGACCTTTTTCGTCAGGCAAGGCAAAAAAATGACCAATAGCAGCGCTATTTGGCTATTTTTTAACGAAGTATGACGGTAAAGGTCACGGTTAAAATGTGGAGGTTATTACGACAGGGTTGCTTATATTCTGATGCAAGATAAAAAACTGAGGAATTGATCAAAAAATTAAGCTCAAAAAGCCCAAAGTTAGGCATCAGTATTTTGTTGACTAATAAAGTAGGCAGGTATTACAAACTAATCTATACAGCATTGGACCGTGGACTATAGCATAAATAAAAACTCATAGCCCCAATAATCAAGGACTATGAGCAATCAGTTAAGCAAGTCAAATGTTAATCATCTTCCACCGTAAAAGTTCTAGAGGTGATGCTTTGATTTCCGCTCACTACCTCTATATAAAAGCCACTGGTATTGGCAGTAACCCGAGGAAAACTCAACCCAAATTGATTGAATACGCCCGTATTGGCAACATCTTCTACGCGGGCATGTGTTCTGGAACCCCTCTTGAGATAGATAGATACTGTAGGGCTCGAGATGGCCGTATCATCCCACTCTACGTAAAATGTATTTCTTTCTACCAAATCGACAAATTTTCTTTTACAGTTCACATTACAAGCTTCGTATACTGCACATACCTTACCCGATCCGTTACAATTAAAGAAGCCAAAATCAGGTGATTTTTGTAAGGTGAAATTTCTGGACTTGACATTTCCAATCATAAAATAACATTGAGTATCAACTCCAATTCCTGGAAAAGTAGCATTGAGTCTGCCCCAATAACGAGAGGTATAGTTTTTCAATACGGCATCATCACTTGCTCGATGCAGGGCGATATTTTGAGTAGGCCCAGTAAAACATCTAATCCATCTCAAGGTAAAATCATTTCCACCCGTTAAGTTAGTCCAATTTTGAGTTGCAGAGGTTTCAAACAAATGCGTAATACGTTCATTCTCATTACTAATCTGAACGTAAAACCCAGTGGAATAATCATCACTTTCTCTGGCCAAGGTGAACTTGTACCTTCCAGTTGGCAGAGAGAAAGGAGGAGTGTAAGAGCGTTCGAATAGTAACTGACCACTGAATAACTCAATTCCGGTTCCCAAAGTAGCAATGTTTTCGCCAGATTCTTTGGAAAGGTAGAGCGTATAATTGCCATCGGCCGAACCATCCGAACAAGAAGTAATATGCCAAGCATTCAATTCAATGCGGATATTGTTTGGTTTGCCTTTGATAAGCCCACAAGTAGTTCGACTTTCTGGTAGACATTCGGGGCGGTTTATTGGCCTTGGTAGTCCATCTTGTTCTAACTGAGGGTCGACACTCTGGGGTTGTGGAACATTCTGCTGACACGAAAAGGGCAGAATAGAGAGCATTAGTAAGCAGATTACTTGGATGAAGTAATTCGCATGACGCTGTGTTGTTTTCATGATATTAGAATTAAATGTTTTTGGTTATGATTGATGATATTTCGTAAGACAGACAAGATCCATTGAGCACACATCCACCGCCTGGTTCTCCCTGAATATACCAGTGATAGTTTGGTAGAGTGATTGTTAACATTGTACCTTGTTGCGCTTACGAAGTCAAATATAGTGTAAGACAACTATGAAAAGGTCTCAATAAGATCAGTAGAGGTCTATATAATTTAAGTGCACTATAAAAGTGTTGTTAATCAGAGCTTTAACTGATTTGATTACCTCTTTTTTTTAGAGAGGCGACAGGCAATATTTAAAAAGAAGTGAGTAAAACCCATAGTCCTTAATAATCAAGGACTATGAGCAATCAGTTAAGCAAGTCAAATATTAATCATCTTCCACCGTAAAAGTTCTAGAGGTGATGCTTTGATTTCCGCTCACTACCTCTATATAAAAGCCACTGGTATTGGCAGTAACCCGAGGAAAACTCAACCCAAATTGATTGAATACGCCCGTATTGGCAACATCTTCTACGCGGGCATGTGTTCTGGAACCCCTCTTGAGATAGATAGATACTGTAGGGCTCGAGATGGCCGTATCATCCCACTCTACATAAAATGCATTTCTTTCCACTAAATCAGTAAACTTTTTACAGTTTTGACGACAAGCTTGGTATACTGCACACACCTTACCCGAACCATTACAGTCAAACAGACCAAGGTCAGGAGTTTGGTGTAAAATAAAATGTTTTGATTTGACTCCACCTACCATAAAATAGCATTCTGTATCAGCACCTATTTCGGGAAAAGTATTCCTCATGACGCCTTGATATGGAGTAGTGTAGCTTGCCAGGATGGCATCGTCACTGGCTCGGTGTAGGGTAGCAGCATATAGTCCCTTGATATAGGACACAAGCCATCTCAAAGCAAAACTTTCTCCTCCGGTCAGATTCACCCAACTCTGGGCAAAATCATTGACTCCCAAATGAGAAATTTGTTCATCTTCGTTCCTTACCAAGGTATACAATTTAATTGTATGACCATCTCCTTGCCTTACTACTCTGTATTCATAATTGCCTGATGGCAAAGAAGTAGGTGGAGTATACATTTTTTGGAAAGACAAAGTACCATTACGCAAACCAACATTGGTTCCCAAAGTGGTTACGTTTTGACCATCTTGTTTGGCAAAGTAGATGTTATAATTACCTTCACAGAAACTACCTTGCCGAGTACGTACCTCCACCTTGACAAGACTTGCCTTTCCTTTGAGCAAACCACAAGTGCTAGACCAGCTATCAGTGACACATTGAGAAGTAGAAAATACATCCTGCAACTCACTTTGCTGTATTTGAGGATCAAGGCTCTGGGGCTGAGGATTATATTGTTGACAGGAAAATGGAAAAATCAAGAGAACCCATAACCACAGGGGCCGCATTGAGTAACCAACATTACACAGTGTTGTTTTCATAAGATCGGATTTAAATAAGGTTTATTTTGATTGATAATTCTCGATAATCATAGCGTTGGATCATACTTATTTGAACAAATGTAGCGTAAATGATTGTTAAAATCGTCTCTCTAAATTTTAAGGAGACTTATTTAGATGGATGTGCCATTGTTATACCGTAAAAAGTATCTGACGAGAAGTAGAGACATAAAAAAACACCGACTGTTGTAGTCGGTGTTGGAAAATGTATAGAAGTAATCATTAAGATTCTTGTAAAAACGGATACTTATAATCCTTCGGAGGATTGAAGTTTTCCTTGATGGTACGAGGCGATATCCAACGCAACAAGTTGATCATAGCACCTGCCTTGTCGTTGGTTCCTGAGGCTCTACCTCCTCCAAAAGGCTGTTGTCCTACCACTGCTCCAGTGGGCTTGTCGTTAATGTAAAAGTTTCCGGCCGCTTGGTGCAGTTTTTTGGTAGCCAATTCGGCCGCATAACGATCATTAGAAAATACCGCTCCCGTCAAAGCATAAGGAGAAGTTTGGTCTAATAACTCAAGCGTTTCTTCGTATTTTTCTGGATCGTATACGTGAATGGTCAGTACTGGACCAAAGATTTCTTCGCACATAGTACGGTACTTAGGGTCATCGGCCTTGAAAACAGTTGGCTCGATGAAATATCCTTTAGTTTTATCGTGATTTCCACCCGCGATCAATTCTACGCCCTCATCTTGTTTGGCCTGGTCGATGTATCCGGCAATTTTATCAAAAGCACGCTCATCGATCACTGCGTTCACAAAGTTGCTGAAGTCCTCTACACCGCCCATTTTGATCTCGGCAAGGTCGGCCAGCATATAATTTTTGATATCTTCCCAAAGGTTGGCCGGAATATAAGCACGAGAAGCCGCTGAACATTTTTGTCCTTGATACTCAAAGCCACCTCTTACCAATCCAGTAGCTACTGCTTTAGCATCGGCCGATTTATGAGCAATTACAAAGTCTTTTCCACCAGTTTCGCCCACAATGCGAGGATAAGATTTATAGGTGGCAATGTTTTCGCCAATGGTTTTCCATAGATGTTGGAATACCCCTGTGCTACCAGTAAAGTGTAATCCAGCAAGATCAGGATGCTTGAATACCACATCCCCTGCTTCGGGCCCATCTACATAAATCAGATTGATGACGCCATCTGGTAAACCTGCTTCTCGGAATACTTCCATAATAACATTGGCCGCAAATATCTGAGTTTCGGCGGGTTTCCATACGACCGTATTGCCTAACATGGCGGGTGCCGAAGGCAAGTTACCTGCAATAGCGGTAAAGTTAAACGGGGTAATGGCAAAGACGAAACCCTCCAAAGGACGTTGCTCGGTACGGTTCCAGGTATTAGGGCTAAAAGGAACGATTGGCTGTTGCTGGTAAATTTCGCTCATGTAATGTACATTGAAGCGCAAAAAGTCGATGAATTCACAGGCAGCATCAATTTCAGCCTGAAAAGCATTCTTAGATTGTCCCAGCATAGTAGCTGCATTGATTTTGGCTCGATAGGGGCCGGCAATCAAGTCAGCAGCACGTAAGAAAATAGCCGATCTTTGCTCCCATTCAAGATTTTCCCAGGCAGCCTTGGCATCCAGGGCGGCTTGTATTGCCTGTTCAACATGACTACGATCGCCATAATTAAAATGACCCAAAGTATGCTGGTGATCGTGAGGAGGGGCCAACCTTTTCTTAACCTCTGTTCTTACCAATTCGCTTCCGATATACATTGGTACGTCGGTTTCTTTAGAACGAAATTCAGCAAGCGCTGCCTTGAGAGCCGCTTTTTCGGGAGAACCGGGAGCATAAGCCAATACTGGTTCGTTTGTTGGCCGTGGTATACTGAAAAATCCTTTGGACATGTTTTATTTAAATAATTGTTGAAATAATACAAATACCAGGCATGAGAAATATCACTATCGATTTTAAATGATAAAAAAAAGCAACTTATTTTACTCGTTTACAGTAAATATTGTAAAATAATATTTGGTTTTTTAATAATTAAGCTTGAAATATGATGATCAAACCCAATAAAATTGCTTAGCCAAACCTCTATAGTGAATTCAACAGGCCAAATTTTGAGATACGAAAATGATCTTATAAATTGTAAGGCGCAACCTTTATGTGAAAAAAAACATACTTTTTTGGATCAGAAGAGGATTCAACAAATAATCTCCTAATTTCGAGTAAATATTTTTTATTCAAGCAATGTGTTTGGGGGAATTCGAAACCATACATAACTTTTTAGGTATATCCTGGAAAAAAATCGGCATAG
>CALDJV010000006.1 GCA_937899305.1 uncultured Cytophagaceae bacterium | reverse complement strand
TAAAACACTTTTTTATCACACAATTTTGTGTACGGTTTTAAAATGGTCAGGAAAAAAACATCCTAACCTGCGCAAGTAAACTAATAAATTTTTCAGGTTTTTGTGTGACTTAAAAGCAAAAAAATGCACCCTAACAAAAGCTTTTATTCGGGTCTCTGAAATTTATACATTGGGTATCCATCATAATCAGGGTATTTCTTCACCAACTTGAAATCAGTAGTAGCCATCACTGCCAACAACTCTTCTTCGGTGGCCAACCTGGCATTACATTCTTTGCTGGGACACCACTTCACTACTCCATTTTTCACAAACTCATCTCGAATAAAAAAATAGCCACCAGGTTTCAGTTTCGTGAAAATATCTTGGATGATGGCTCGCTTATGGCGAATCGCGTGAAAGGTAGCATTGGAGTGAATTACATCAAAGGTATCGTCGGGTAGATTGGTCTGTTTTGTGGTACCCAACACAGAGTGAAATTGATTATCCTGAGCAATAGGACGCCCACTTTTCTTAGTGTAATACCGTAACACTCTATCCAGTTCTTTCAGAGCTGCCTGGTCAATATCCTGAATATAGTATGTTACGCCTTGGGTAAGGGTAGCAAATGCCACATCATACAAGCCATTTTGAGCACCTATATCAGCATAAACGGTTCCTGGTTTCAAACCAAACGCTTGTATTAACGGAGTAAAGGTTTTTTGAATATTTTTTTGATTCATGATGGGTCCATGTTTGTAAGGTCGACAGCTACCCAAAACATAAATCATAGCAAACACGAGAATAAAATAAAGGGTGTTTTTCATCACATTAAAATTTATTCTGGCTTTTGAAATTTAAAGATGGGTGTTCCTTCAAAGCGAGGGTATTTTTTAATCAAAACAAACCGACTGTTCTGTAAAATTGATAAAAATTCTTGTTCCTGTAAAAGTGGATGACGGCATTTTTCATCATTACAAAGCTCTTTCTTGGGACCTTTAGCAAGCCGATCCCGAATAAATAGGTATCCCCCTGGCTTGAGTTTTCGATATACGTCACGCATGATCGCCAGTTTGTCCGAAAACACATGAAAAGCACCATTGCTATAAATCACATCAAAGGTATTATCGGGAAGGTTGGTCTGGTGTACATCACCCATGGTAAGATGAAAACGGTTGTGCGTTGTAATGGGATAACCACTTTGTTGGGTGTAATAATCTACTACCTTTTTGAACTCTCTCTGGTTGAGACAGGTAGTATCGATGTCTTGCACATAATAGGTCACTCCTTTGGTAAGCGAAGCCATCATCACATCATAAGCCCCATTAGAAGCCCCCAAGTCGGCGTACACCTTTCCTTCGGTGAGGTCCAATATTTTAATCAAGTTACCAAAGGTATTTTTGATATTTTTCTGACTCAAAACAACTCCACATTGGTAGGGTTTGATTTTAGGCGAGCAAGCCTCTAATGTCCAAATGGCAAATATCCACCATATTAAAATCTTAAAATTTTTCATTGATTCAATGTTTATTCAAATACAACTTGTGATTGCTCAAATGTACGCTTCCAATGCCTTTGAAAGCCAAATAATTGCTCAATGGCTTGTTTCAAACCGTGAAATGAGACAAATTAGAAGTCATCATGACCGTTGAATCAACTTCATTTTCAAAAAAATCATATGGAAATTGTTACCGCTGACCTTTGGGACAAATATGCCCAAGAACTGACTTTATTGAATGTAGACTTTAGGCATTTTGGCGTAAAGACCAACTTCGCTGGTGAGGTAGTTACCCTCAAACTATATGAAGACAACACCTATGTAAGAAAACTACTCGCTGAGCCGGGAGCAGGAAAAGTACTTGTAGTAGATGGAGGCGGCTCGAGACGTTGCGCTTTGGTAGGCGACAACATTGCCAAACTGGCGATGGATAATCATTGGGAAGGAATCATTGTATACGGGTGCATCCGGGATTCACAAGTAATCAATGACCTGCAGGTGGCCATCAAAGCCATTGGAACTTGTCCGGTAAAAAGTATCAAACGTGACGTAGGCATTGTAGGAGAAGAATTGATTATTGCGGGCACTAAAATAAACCCTGGCCAGTATGTATATGCCGATATGGATGGGGTGTTGTTAAGTAACCAGAAGCTGGTATAGCTTTCTTTATCTCGGAATAAAAACAGAATGACACGCTCTCTACATTTAAAAAACATTATTTAATCATTGTATAGTTTAACTCTAACTTTTCCATCTCGTATGCTTAAGAAACGAACTTACAATATTGATAAGATGAAAGAAAAATTGAGAGATGAGGAGGGCAATATATTTTACGAATCAGAATATTGGCCTGATAAGAACATTTTTTATGCTCGCTGGAACGGCGATTTTATGCCATTAGACCAGATAAAACAAGGGGCAATGCTTATGTTAGAACAGTTAAAAGCTCGCCCTACCCCATTTTGTGTGAATGATACCCGGCAAGTGACCGGGGTATGGGACGAAGCCAATGATTGGATTGCCAATTTTTGGATGCCCGAAGCCATTAAACTAGGCTTGAAAAAATTTGCGCATATTTACCCAGAGGAGCTTTATTCACGGCTATCCGCCCAATTTATGCATCAAAATAGCCAGGAAGTGGCCGATCCAAATGTGTTTGAAATGAAATTATTTAAAAATAGCCAGGATCAGGCAATTGAATGGCTCCTTAGTTTCGCAAATTAAGATCTCAGACCTTAAGCTCTCCAACTAGTATCCAAGGTAACAAGTTCATACAACAACCATATACACTCAAAGCCAATCAGAGAAACTTGATTGGCTTTTTTTACTATGGTCAATGCATTCCTGTCTTTTCAACACTTTACCACAGCATAGGTAATGGCAAAAAAAGCAAAAACCTAAAACATTTGAGTGTTCATTTATGCACGATTTATTCAATTGATCAAAGTGTCCATTTTCAAGTGTAACCCGAACACTTTCGCCCATACAATACACTGAAACACAAATACTTACTCACAAACAAAGCCCATTCTTGGTTATTACAAATTAATTTTATTAGTATCGTAATATTAATAAAATTCAAGTATCAATTACCCTAATTTTATAACCATTTTGAATATGAAAAACACATCGAAACGTCAGTTTTCTCGCTTAGAACAGTGGACCAAGAAACAAACCCTTGGCAAAACCCAACAACAAGCACTCAAAGGAGGGTATGACCCTTGGGTTGAAAAACCGTAATTCACAAAGATAGTACTACCTATTTCAACTCACAAAACCGATTTTACAATGAAAAGCCGTCTAAAAAACACCATGAAATCAATTGCCAAGTGGGCCCCAAAAAAATCGCTGAACCAAGCACAGCAGCAACAAATTAAAGGAGGCGCCAATCCTTGGCTTGACAAACCTTAACCCACCAAGGTTTTCGTCTAAATTTATTTGTTCATCAATCCCAATTATACAATGAAAAATAATTCAAAATATACCCCAAAATCATTCACTCAATGGGCTAAAAAAGAAACGTTGAGTCAAGCCCAACAACAAAGCATCAAAGGAGGAGCTTTTCCTTGGATTGATAAGCCCTGATTCAGTGGGATTTCTTTCTAAATTTATTTGTTCATCAATCCCAATTATACAATGAAAAATAATTCAAAATATACCCCAAAATCATTCACTCAATGGGCTAAAAAAGAAACGTTGAGCCAAGCCCAACAACAAAGTATCAAAGGAGGAACTTATCCCTGGATTGATAAGCCCTGATTCAGCGGAATTTCTTTCTAAATTTATTCGTTCATCAATCCCAATTATACAATGAAAAATAATTCAAAATATACCCCAAATCCATTCGCCCAATGGGCTAAAGAAGAAACGTTGAGCCAAGCCCAACAACAAAAAATCAAAGGGGGTGTTTACCCTTGGATTGATAGGCCATAAACGATTCATTGAAATTTGGCCTTCTCTAACTACTTTGCGTTATTACAACAAAGGGGGGCATCAACTATGGGCAGGTTATTTCAAAACCAATGTCCATCGTTTTTCTCAACCAAAAAACCTCATCATTGCGTATTTACAATGATGAGGTTGAAATATGTAAGATAAAGGGATGGTAAAAGCCTAAGTGGTTGTTTGTTTGAACTTCTGAGGAGTCAATTGGCCTTGCATCCAAGTAGGTGTCACCCGATAAGGCCAACCAGTAGTGCTTGCATACACCGTTTTATCTCCATTAGTTGTCGTTTCCCAACCCGAGTTATCCAAGTATCCCTCAGCACCCAAGGGCAGGGCGTTCACATCCAACATTTGATTCAGCAATTGATTGTGCAGCTCTGTCCAAATAGGTTGTACATAAGGATTCCAATATTCATTGATGTCCTCAACAGTAGGATTGTTACCAGCCCCAAAATCAGGATTTGCAAGATTAATCAATTGCTGCTGATCGGTGCCTTTGGTAGGTACCAGCAAAGCTTGCATATATTCAGGCATTCCTTTAGGAAAAGCTGGCAATGAAGCATCGTCTACCAAATAATAAAGCTCATAGTCGAAGTTTCCACGTCCTATCATTCCCTGCACAATAGGAGGCCCTTCAGCAATGGCTACTGACTTAGGATTTGAGTTGTCACTCTTCTTGGAATAGATAGCGTATGTCCAAGATTCGGTTCTCAAGCAACGCACCGTATAATTACCCCACTCGTCGTCATAACAAAATACCACACCTTCGGGGTGTACTGGTGCCGTTGTTGGGTCAGGATTGGCAAGTAATGACCCAATGGACTTACCTTGCAATGGGTAATTGTCTTTAGTCCAGGTCATTACTTGAGGGGTAGATTGCCCTTGTAATGGGTAAAATGAGGTTTTGGCATCAAACGAAAGCGTCTTGTCGGTTACTTCTTCACCAAAGACAATGTCAGCAATGGTAGGCACAAAATCCAACAAGCTCACTACCTGAGGCAAAGGATTAGTAACAGGGGTAAGCTTTGGATGTGAAAAATAGAGCGGAACATTGATGGTTTCTTCGTAACAGTTTTCTGCTTTTTCGACCATCCAATGCGACAAGGCTTGCTCTCCATGATCGGCAAAACGAATGATCAAAGTATTTTCCAGCGATTTGGTATCACTCACATAATTTAGCACTTGAGTAAGCTCTGAGTCTACCAACGTGGCCAGTTGCGCATAAAAATTGACATAATGCTCCGTAGGCTTATCGGCGGGTGGAGACATTTTGAGCATTTCTTGTTGGCCTCTGGGTTTATACGGTAGCGTACTGTCTGGTTCTTGGTTTGAAGGAGGTGAGGTAATTCCTTGATTGGCATAGGTGTAGCCAAAAGCATTTTCTGGGGCATCCCCGGTCCCAATCACTGCGTCAAACTCCATAATGTCGTGAGGGTTCACAAAGGAAGCCACGAGTAAAAACGGAGTATCAGCATTTTTCTCACGATCTTTAAGAAAATCCAATATTCCATCTTGACCAGAAAGGTAACGCTCATCAAAATTCGCGTCTCCCCCTCCCATTGTACTTACTCCACCAAGCCCACCATCGGGTGGATCCCAGTTGTGTGCACCACTCAAGTTCAAAGAAGTAGATGTTGCTTCACCTTCATCTGTTCCCAAAAGATACCACTTACCACGATATTCTACATCGTAGCCTTTGCTTTTCATGTAATGCAGTAAACTAGGGAAATTTTCATTGAGTTTTTGGGTACTGGTATCGTACACCCCACTTTGTTTTTGATAAGAACTTGTCCAGAAAGTTCCCCTTGAAGGCGAGCACATAGAAGCCGCAATGATTGCATTGTCAAAACGAATGCTGTTGTTTTTTGCAAACCACTCGGTGGAACCAAAATTTTGCCAATAATCGCTTGGCCAGTGTTGGTAGTTGCGTAGCTGATCGGTAATGATCATGATGATGTTTGGAGGAGAATCAAATAACTTTGGCATAAAAGATTGATTTATGTTTCTGTATTTTTACATTGATTTACATTGCAAGTCTACTCCAAAATTACCTTCCATATTTTCTCAAATCGGACAATCTATTTCTAAACCCAGACATTTGATCATACACTAGGGGTTTCATCTCAACCCTGGGCCTATAAAATAGAAAACCCGTCGGGATTTACAATCCCAACGGGTTTCATATCTTAGACATCAAAAACTTATAAAAAAGCGAATAACCAAGCGTGCTTAGAGATGCACTACACCTCCTCGCCCATCAATTCTTCCAAGATCTTCTGGGCAGCTACTGAAATCACCGTACCGGGCCCAAAAACTCCTGAAACCCCTGCTTCATACAAGAAGTCATAGTCTTTGGGAGGAATTACTCCACCCGCAATGACCATAATGTCATCACGATTGTATTTTTTGAGTTCTTCTATCAAGGCAGGCACCAAGGTTTTATGCCCAGCTGCCAAACTCGACACCCCCACAATGTGTACATCGTTTTCGATGGCTTGACGAGCTACTTCGTCAGGAGTTTGAAACAAAGACCCAATGTCTACATCGAAGCCCAAATCAGCAAAACTGGTTGCAATGACCTTGGCCCCCCGATCGTGACCATCTTGCCCCATCTTGGCCACCAATATACGAGGCCGTCGTCCTTCCAGCTCGGCAAATTTATCCGCCATTTCCTGGGCCTGCTTGAAGTTTTCGTCGTCGGATACTTCACCCGAATACACGCCTGAGATGGCCCGAATAGTGGCCTTGTGCCGACCAAATACTTTTTCCATGGCTTGCGAAATCTCGCCCAAGCTGGCTCTCGCTCGCGCTGCCTTTACTGCCAGGTCTAGCAAGTTCCCCTCCCCAGTTTCGGCAGATTTGGTAATGGCTTGCAATGCACTGTTTACTTCATCTTGGTTTCGCTCACTGCGGAGTTGATCCAAACGGGCCAGCTGCGACTTGAGCACTGCAGTGTTGTCTACTTCCAACAATTCAATTTCTTTTTCTTCGTCAGGGCGGTACTTGTTCACCCCTAGAATCACATCTTTACCTGCATCGATGCGGGCTTGCTTACGGGCGGCTGCTTCTTCAATCCGCATTTTGGGCAACCCGGTCTCAATTGCCTTGGCCATTCCGCCTAGTTCTTCTACCTCTTGAATCAAGCTCCAGGCCCAGTGCATCAGGTCATGGGTCAATTTTTCTACATAATAAGATCCCCCCCAAGGGTCTACCACCTTGGTAATAGAAGTTTCGTCTTGCAAGTAAAGTTGGGTGTTTCGAGCAATTCTAGCCGAAAAATCAGTGGGTAGGGCAATGGCCTCATCCAAAGAATTGGTATGCAGTGACTGGGTGTGCCCTAAGGTGGCTCCCATGGCTTCTACACAAGTACGTGCCACATTGTTGAACGGATCTTGCTCGGTAAGACTCCAACCCGAAGTTTGACAATGGGTTCGAAGCGCCAACGATTTGGGATTCTTGGGGTTGAACTGATTTACAATTTTGGCCCATAGCAACCGTCCTGCTCGCATTTTGGCAATCTCCATAAAGTGATTCATCCCAATGGCCCAGAAAAACGACAAACGAGGCGCAAAAGTGTCTATGTCCATTCCTGCTTTGAGCCCAGTACGAATGTAATCTAAACCATCGGCCAAAGTATAGGCCAGCTCAATGTCAGCGGTCGCTCCTGCTTCTTGCATGTGATACCCACTGATGCTTATGGAGTTGAACCGGGGCATGTGCTGCGAAGTATATTCAAAAATATCGGCAATGATGCGCATACTGGGCAATGGTGGGTAGATATAGGTGTTGCGCACCATAAATTCTTTCAAAATATCGTTTTGGATGGTACCACTTAGCTTTTCGGGGCTTACTCCTTGCTCTTCGGCCGCCAAAATGTAAAAAGCCATAATCGGAATCACAGCTCCATTCATTGTCATTGATACCGACATTTTATCCAGTGGAATTCCATCAAACAACACCTTCATGTCTAGAATGGAATCGATGGCTACCCCTGCTTTTCCAACATCACCCACTACCCTTGGGTGGTCCGAATCATACCCCCGGTGGGTGGCCAAATCAAATGCCACTGACAATCCTTTTTGCCCCGCAGCCAAATTTCGGCGATAAAAAGCGTTGGATTCTTCGGCAGTAGAAAACCCCGCATATTGACGAATGGTCCAAGGGCGTTGTACATACATAGTGGCGTAGGGGCCACGCAAGTAGGGAGGAATTCCAGCCACAAAACCCAAATGTTCTACATCGGCCAAGTCCTGAGCGGTATAAAAAGGTTTTACCTCAATACGTTCCGCTGTTTTCCAATTCTTTTGCTCACTGGGTGCCGAAGTATCTCCAGCAATCGTGGCAAAGTCTATTTTGGTAAAGTCGGGTTTCATATATTATAGTTTATTGTCAATAGTTCAAAGTGGGTAGCCTCCCCTGAACTATGTATACTTCAAAAAATCTAGGGTATTCAAATGTAAAACTAATGGATTCCAATGAATATAGAAAGGAACCCAATTCAATTGTTGAGACGATGTATGGTTGTATTGCTACATTGTTGTGTTGTGATGGGTGCTAGTGCTGTATGGTTCTACGATGCGAAGCGAAACAATTGAACAATGAAGAAAAACAATCCAGTTAATTTTTTTATATTGAGTTAGTAACCCTGTTGTAATAACTTCCACATTTTATTTTGACAGTGCTACTTAACAACCCAATTATCGAAAACAATATTTTCAAACAATGACTAAAACGCGCAAAATTGTGCTGTCTGAAAAAGACATGCCCACCCAATGGTATAACATTCAAGCCGATATGCCTAATCCCATGTTGCCTCCTTTGCATCCAGGTACCAAACAACCCATTGGCCCCGAGGACTTGGCTCCTCTTTTCCCAATGGCATTGATCCAACAAGAGGTATCACAAGAACGCTGGCACGAAATCCCCGAACCCATTCAAGATGTATATAAAAAATGGCGCCCTACTCCCCTATTCCGTGCTTATGACCTGGAAAAGGCTCTAGATACCCCGGCCAAAATTTATTACAAATACGAAGGAACAAGCCCAAGTGGGTCGCACAAACCCAATACCGCAGTGGCCCAAGCTTATTATAACAAACAAGAAGGGGTAAAACGCATTACTACTGAAACCGGAGCTGGTCAATGGGGCAGTGCCCTCAGCTTTGCCTGTTCGTTGTTTGATATGGAATGCGAGGTATTTATGGTGAAGGTGAGTTATGAGCAAAAACCTTATCGCAAAATCATGATGAACACCTGGGGTTCTAAAGTATTTGCTTCCCCGACAGACGTAACGGAGGCAGGGCGTACCATTTTGGCCAATGATGCGCACTCTCCAGGTAGTTTGGGCATTGCCATTTCGGAGGCAGTAGAGCGGGCTGTCATGGACGAACACACCAAGTACTCGTTGGGCAGTGTGCTCAACCATGTGCTCATGCACCAAACCATTATGGGTATGGAAGCAGTGAAGCAAATGGAAATTGCGGGCGATTTTCCCGATGTAGTCATTGCTCCGTTCGGTGGGGGATCTAACTTTGCTGGGCTGGCTTTCCCATTTTTACGGCATAAATTTACTGAGGGTAGAGAAAATTTACGTTGTGTGGCCATTGAGCCGGCTTCTTGCCCCAAGCTTACTCGTGGTGAGTTCCGCTACGATTTTGGTGATAGCATTGGTATGACTCCCTTGATTCCCATGTATACGCTGGGGCATAGCTTTGTGCCTCCTACCATTCACGCAGGAGGATTGCGCTACCACGGTGCCGGAGCCATTGTAAGTCAGTTATTGAAAGATGAAATCATCGAGGCAGAAGCCATCCAGCAACTAGAATGCTTCGAAGCAGGAGTTTTGTTTGGCAAAACCGAGGGGATCATCCCAGCTCCTGAAGCTACTCACGCGGTGGCTGGTGCCATCAGAGAGGCCCAAAAAGCCAAAGAAGCCGGAGAGTCTAAGGTGATTTTATTTAACATGTGTGGCCACGGACACTTTGATTTGCGGGCTTATGAGGATTATTTTGCCAACAAGCTTCAGGACCACCATTACGAACAGGAAGAATTGACCAAGAATTTAAAGGAATTGGAAGGTTATCCATCGGTCTAGAAACAAAACTACCCGGAAGGCTTGGCCAATTCTTCCGGGTATTTTGCTCTCATCTATGTTGGTGTTACGCTCATTGTTGTATTTTTCTATTGTTACATTGTTCCGCTGCGCTTATTGTTAAATTGTTATATGGCTATATTGTTCCGCCTTCAGCTAATGATTAGGTTAAATGGTTAACGCTTCGCTTATGGTTCTATGGCTAAATGGGTGCGCGAAGCAATAATCGCTTTCTTATTTTCGCAAATATGATAATTCCTATTGCTCCGCTTCGCTAATGGTTTCATTGCTAAATGGCTGCGCGAAGCGGTATATTATTTTTCATTTTACGTTTTTCACTTTTCATTCAATTAGTGGACCATGGACTAAAATCAAAAAACTCCGAAAATTCACGCACTTGGGTAAAGCTACACTTCTAAAATATGACCTTAAAAAGCACATTGGAGATAAAATGCAAAAAAACGCTCAAATAATGTCCGTTACACCCTGTACTTTTGAGTATACTAATATTACGGACTATCCACGTAGCATTCTTCAAACAGCATAACCTAATCATTACCAATTAACAAAGCATAATATCGACTATGGCAGGCAATCCCTCAAGCCCGTTCGTGATGGAGTGTACTCTAGAGAAAACGCTCATTCACAATTTTGAAAAATTAAACTTATATAAAATAGGTTGGTCAGAACTTCCCCAATACACCCAATTCGTATTTGATGTTTATCGAAATGCTTTTACTGACGAACAACCCTGGAATTTAACTCAAAACGACTTGAATACGATGTATCGTGAAGATCAGACGTGTTTCCCTCATTCGGTTTATTTTGGCTTTATGAATGCTCACAATCAACTGATAGGCACTATGAAGGCCACTCAAAAAACCGACTTGGTATTGTTACCCGCCGAAGTAGAATATGGCGTAGATGTAAAGCAATTGAGCCAAGCCTTTGGCATTACTCCTCACAATATTTGGCACTGTGGACGCCTGGCCGTTAACAAACAAAAAGCCAAAGCCGCAGGAATGGCCTCTCGTTATTTGTTCCTGAGCCTTTTATTCCATTCTTTTCAGCACATTACCCAACATCCAGGGACCATTTTTTTGGCCGAAGCCGACAAGCGAATCTATGATTTGTTTCATCAGGTGGGCGTTCCTATGCAGCAAATTGCCAAGAGCAAGACTTACCTGGGTTCTGAAACCTATCCGGTCGTTATTAGCCACGAAGATATGCTCGATTGGATGGAGCTTTATACTTGTGAATTGGCCTTCATTTGATCGTTTGGAGTTGGTGATTGTGTAACAGTAGTCTATAGTCCAAGCTTTTAAATTTTGTTATTCAAACACCTCAATTTAGAAACTGATATCAGAATTTGGCTTGATAGTTTTGTAATACACCGTGAAATAATAGCATACTTTAAGTAGCGTATATCAAATATTTTTTGTATAATAGCTACACAAAGTATGTTTTTTTATAGATAAATTGATTTGATTGCTTTCTAAAAGTTGTGGCATACAACCATATAAAGGTACTCAAAATCACCCTCCCCCAACTCCTTTTGTATGAATGCTTTTTTGATTAAAAATGGCTTGGTGTACGATGGTACCCCTACCCCACCTCGACAAGTTGATATATTGGTAGAAAACGGCATTGTTCAAGCCATTTCTTCAGATGAAATCCCGATAAAAGAGGGTACTCGTATCATTGATGCCACCGGAAAATGGGTCACTCCTGGTTTTATAGACAACCACACCCATTACGATGGCGAAATACTGGTGGACTCTAGCTTAAGCGAATCGGTACGACACGGAGTTACCACGGTGGTATTGGGGGGCTGTTCGCTTTCTTTTGTAACTGCCGATGTAGAAGACTGCTGCGATATGTTTACCCGAGTAGAAGCCTTTCCTCGAGAAATACTCAATCCCATATTGGTCAAGAAAAAAAATTGGAATACCCCCAAAGAATGGGTAGCCCATATCGAGTCTTTGCCCATTGGCCCTAATGTAGCGTCGTTTTTGGGGCATTCTGACATACGGGCTCGGGTGATGGGAATTGACCGGGCGTTGAACAAAACGGTGCGCCCTTCGGCAACTGAGATTCAACAAATGCAAAATTACCTGGAAGATGCATTAGACGAAGGTTTTTTGGGAATCTCGATGCAGCATAACCCTTGGGACAAAATGGACGGACGGCATTGGTCTAAGCTGTTGCCTGCTGCTTATGCCAAAATAAAGGAACGCAATGCCTTGACTAAGATTGTGCGGCGACGAGGGGCCCATTTACAGGGAGTACCAAATTTGGTAGATCGGGTATCGGCTTTTTGGTATATGAGCCAGAGCGCGTCGTTTTTTCACCGCAAGAAACTCAAAACTTCGGTGGTAGCCATGATGAACCTCAAGGGGGATCCTTACATTCGAAGTGTCATTAGTTTTTTGGCCTCGGTTTTCAACAAAGTTTTTCGAGCCGATTTTCGTTTGCAGGCCTTTCCGCTGCCCTTTAGGGTGTTGGCTGAAGGGATGGAGTTGGTTATCTTTGAGGAATTTCCAACTGGGCAGTTGGCTCGACACTTGTCCCGCGATCTGGAAAAAAGAAATGAGACACTCCAAGATCCCGAATACCGCAAGAAGTTCAAGCGACATTACCGTAACAAATTGGCCCCCAAGGTGTGGCAAAAAGACTTTGGAGATGCTTATGTGATCGATTCACCAGATAAATCAATGATTGGAAAATCGTTTGTAGACATTGCCAACGAAAGAAATCAACACCCAGTAGATACCTTTTTGGACATTGTGGTGGAAATGGACAAAGAGATTTTGTGGGAAACTACGGTAGGCAATGAAGATCCCTCGAAGTACAAAAAACTATACAATGACAAAAATGGCATCATTGGTTTTGCCGATTCGGGTGCGCATATCAACAACATGGCTTTTTATAATTTGCCCATCCGAATGTTACGCTACGTAAAAGCAGCCGAAGAAGCTGGGCAGCCATTGATGCCTATGGAAAAAGCCATTTGGCGCCTGACTAAAGAGAATGCTGATTTTTTTAATCTAGAGGCAGGGCACTTGGCGGTAGGCAAACGAGCCGACATCACCATTCTGGACCCTGAGCAACTCGACGACAAAGTACACGAATACCACGAGGCTCCTTTTCTGGAAGACCAAACTCGGCTGGTAAACCGCAACGATGAGTTAGTAACTCTGGTGATGATCAATGGGAAAATTGCTTGGGAAAATGGCACGTTCAATGAAAACTTCGGGCAAGCAACCTATGGGCAGTTTTTACGAGGGAAGCATGTGTATCCAGTGCGTTCCACATCTCAAAAAACAACGACAAAAAGTACTGAGAATACAGCAGCATTGACTTAGAATTTAAGAACAGGGAGCAAGAAAATTGGGATCAAGTGTGAGACGAATGATTATAAATCCACCTTATACTTGATCCTGTTTTGCTTGATCTTTTCTAATAAGCCAAACGATCTACTATCCTTTCAGCGTAGTTCTTACCTTCACCTCATTATGCAAAGTACGATGCACTGGACAGCGGTCTGCCATCTCTATCAAACGCTTTCTCTGGGCCTCATCCAAATCACCTTCTAACTCTATAGTGCGGGTGATTTCATCTACTTTCCCTTCTTGGGTTTCACAGTCCGCACAATCTTTAGCGTGGACTTTACCGTGATCGAGATGTACCTTTACCCCTTTCAAATCCCATTTTTTACGATTGGCATACATGCGTAACGTCATGGCGGTGCAAGCTCCCAAAGCTGAATTGAGCAAATCATAAGGATTGGGTCCAAAATCGTTGCCTCCTACCGAAGTGGGTTCGTCAGATACCAAGTGGTGTTTGCCATTGTAAATATCCATCGTATATCCTTCTTCTCCCAAATAGGCCGCCGTTTGGGCTTGGGTAGCTACACGTGGCTTCTCTGGAATGTCTACATAGCGTTTGGCCCAAGTTGCTATTACGTCGCCCACATAAGTAGAATCAGCCCGTTTGCTCATCAAGTGATCGGCTCCATCTAATGAAATAAAACTACGGGGATGTTGGGCCGATTTGTAAATATGCGTGGCGTTGTCTATTTCCACGGTTTCGTCTTGAGGCGAATGGATGACCATCAGGGCCGCATTGAGATTGTGAATGACTTCTTTGTTGGTACTGAGCTGGTTCATGTCCTCAATGAACTGCTTCTTGATGGTAAAAGGGCGCCCACCAATGCTTACGTTGGCTATTCCAGCCGCTTCGATCTGCTCAAGGCTGTCTTTGAATAAATGGGCTACGTGGGTAGGATGGTAAGGCGAGCCAATGGTAGTCACCGCTTTGACACTTGGGATGTGCTGTCGGGCCACCAATACTGCGGCCCCTCCTAACGAATGCCCTACTAAAATGCTCGGAGCTTGGTAATTTTCTTCTAAAAACTGTGCCGCCTTTACCAAATCTTCTACATTGGAAGAGAAATTGGTATCGGCAAAATCACCCTCGCTTTCTCCCAAACCCGTAAAATCAAAACGCATCACCGCAAATCCTTCTTGAGTAAGGGCCCGGCTAATATTTTTGATGGCCGTAAGGTTTTTGTTACAGGTAAAACAATGGGCAAATAACACGTAATTGTGGGGGTGTTGGTCCGCCGGCAACTCCAGGCGAGCTGACAAGTTATGACCTTGTTGATTTTCGAAAGTTACTTTAAAAGTCTTCATATCAAGATTGATTGTGTGTGATCGATGATTCATTTTCCTAACACACTGACAATTAGGAATTTCATCACTGTAGTAGGGATATTATTTTCCATCTAATTGGCTAAGTAAAACTACAAAAATAACTTAATCCATTTAGCTGATCTCTAGCCACTATACTTCGTCAAAAAATAGTGCAAATAGCGCTGCTATTAGCCAATTTTTTGGACTTGTCTAGCGCCAAGATATTGCACTAAATTTGGATTAGTTTATTTTTTCCATTTTACTAACTGATGCTTTCACTAAAA
>CALDJV010000005.1 GCA_937899305.1 uncultured Cytophagaceae bacterium | reverse complement strand
TTAGAAAATTTATATCAAAAATTTGGATTTGATCACAGTACCTACGCTCATTGTTGCATTGCTCTATTGTTAAATGGCTGCGCGAGGCATACATTTTTCACTTTACGTTTTTCATTTTTCATTCAATTAGTGGACTAAATAAACAAAACTCCCAACTAAAGAAAACTATGGACTATTGACCGTGGACTGTGGACTAAAAACTACTTTTGTTCCTTATTTGACTTTTGTGAAACCAAGGACTCCAATGAACACCAATTTTACCGACTACCTTCTAAAAATTACTCAAGCTACCCAATGTCAAGCCATAGAAACCATTCAATCTTTGTGGAGTGGTTATGGCAGCATCATTCGCTATCGGTTAGAGCATGCATTGGTAGATACTGTAGTGGTCAAATTTATCTCTTTGGAGCCAGCCAGTGTACACCCCAGAGGCTGGAATACTGACAATTCTCACAATAGAAAGGTGAAATCTTACCAAGTAGAAACTCACTGGTACGAGCACTGGAGTCAATTGTGTACCAATGATTGCAAAGTACCCAAGCTGATTGGTTCATTTGCTGAAGGCAACCAGCAATGGATTGTATTAGAAGATTTGAATCTTAACTTTCCATTGAGAAAAAACCAACTGGATTTATCGGAGGTGAAAGCTTGCCTGAAATGGCTGGCCAATTTTCACGCTACTTTCTTGAACCAAAAACCAACCGGATTGTGGGAAGTAGGTACCTATTGGCACTTGGCCACCCGTCCCGATGAATTTACCAAAATTGAGCATCAAGCCCTAAAAGCAAAGGCCCATCTCATTGACGCATTGTTGAATCAATGTAAGTATCAAACTTTGGTACATGGAGATGCCAAGTTGGCAAATTTTTGTTTTTCCGAAGAGGGCCAACGAGTAGCTGCGGTAGATTTTCAGTATGTAGGGGGAGGGTGTGGTATCAAAGATGTGGCTTATTTTTTTGGAAGTTGCCTCTCTAGTGCCGAATGTGAATTGTACCAAGATGAATTACTGGATTTTTATTTCTCGCAATTAGGACAGGCCTTGGCTGATGCTAAAGTTGATTTTGGAGCGTTGGAGCAGGAGTGGAGGACGATGTATCCGATTGCCTGGACCGATTTTACTCGTTTTTTGATGGGTTGGATGCCCACCCATCAAAAACTCAATGACTATAGTATTCGACTAATGAATTTAGTTTTAGCTAATTTATAAATCAAACTACCCATGAAAACGCTATTGTACTACTTCATCCCATTGTTTTTCCTGAGTGCCTGTGGAAGCAAGCAAACCAAAGTGATCCAAGACTTGAATAACCAAAACGATTCGCTCCAAAAAACAATCGACAGTATGGCAAAGGCTTCGGCCAAGCGTAACCTCAAACAGCTTAGAAACCAAACGAATGCTTACTTCAGCTTTCGGTTTATGGACTCTCTCAATCATCTTATCCAGTGGAGCATCAACGATTCTTTGGGGCAAAGAGAGGCCTTCCTCAATTACTTTTACGAATATCCTTACGATACACTGGTCACCAAGGAAGGGAATATGATGCCGCTAAGCTTGAAACATCCCGATTTTGCAAATTTGCATGACGAACGGTTTTACCCCTTTTTGTTTTTTCCAAAAGTATTGGCTTGGTATTCGGCTCGAATTCATCCCAACAGTCACTCCAGTGAAAACTACCACAGCAAAACGAAACATTTGGCAAATAGCCACGACCCTCAGCAGCAAGCTACCTATGCTTTCATAGATTATTTTGACCGAAGCCCTGAAAATATTGAGGAATATTTCAACAAGTTTGAAACGACCATCTATCAAATGATTGATAAAAAAGCGTATGTACGCTTGGGTTTAGAATACCTAATAGATGATCTATTGGCTATCCACGCTTACTTTATGAAGCAGGACTATCAGCAAATATTCAGCGATTTGGATAAAGACCCTGGCAAAGTGTCGGCTTACTTTTTTGAAACCCAAGCAGGGCGCGATTTTCTGAAACGAAGCAAGGCGGTTACTCATTTTAGATGGCGCTACATGTTTTGGTATCGTAGATACTTGGAAGGTAATATGAAAGTGGTTCATAAAATTCTGACAAAAGTAAAGCAGTATTACGATTCGCTAGCAGACTAATCCTGAACATCATCATTGCGAAGAAATTATGGTGCGGTTATTTGATTAATGTGATGGGCTAAATGGTCAACATAGTCGATGATCAAAAACCTGAAGTCGGCTATTTTTCCCTGGTCTAGCTCAATTTTAAAATCCAATGTTGCTTCGGTTTGCTGTTTTATCAAGATTTTAATCCGCTTGTTTAGCGAAAGCCAAAAGCCTATAATTTCTTCTACTTCTGCATTTTGGTAGTCATTGGCTTTCACCAATTCATCCTGATTGTATTTCCTTATTTTATAAGGTTTCTCTTCGAATTGTATTTCAGTAAATCTTTGGAGATTATTGATGGCAGAATCAATTAAGTGTCCTAAGATTTCTTTTTTTGACCACTTTTCAGGGCTCGACTTTTTGGTAATTTCAACAGCAGTAGCGTGACCGAAGTAGTGTTGCCCAGCCTCAAGTACGCCTTCAAATCGGTTGAGTAAATCCTCCATTTTTATGTTTTATTGTTTGTTTCTCGTGAAAATATTACGAATTATATGACTTTAGTTTTTGAACCAATGCTGCTTTCACCTCCTGTTCCCATTCTGCTTTCAGTAGACTGAATAAAACGATGTCTATCCTTTTGGTTGGACTTGCGGTGGGTAAAAAACTTCTGAGTCTTCCTTCTTGTACACATCCAATGCTTTCCATGGCCTTGATGCTGGTCGTATTTTCAGCGCTTGCCCCAAAGCCAATGCGTTCCATCTGTATTTCTTCAAACAAAAACTCAAATAATAAAAACTTACTGGCTTTGTTTAGTCCGGTTCCTTGAAACTGCTTCCCAATCCAAGTATGGCCTATTTTAATGTTCTTTAAATGATTGTCAACATCATAGAGCCTGGTCATTCCAGCCAATTCATTTGTTCTCAAATCTTTGATCACGAATGGATATTGATATTTTGCGGTTCTTTGTTCGATGGCCTGCTTGAGGTATGATTCAAAATGATGTTGTCCGTATCCATTTTCTATAAAATGGGTCCATATTTCCTCCTCCTCCGAAAATTTGGCCAAAGCCGCTTCGTGTGAACTATGCAAAGGACTGAGTTCTACAATTTTGTTTTTGAATATATACGCTTTCTCAAAGTGAAACATCATATGCGTTTTTGGTGTAATCGAAGGTACCACATCCGTAGGGCTAATAAAAAAAACAGGAGTCAAACTTCACTCCTGTTTTTGAATAAACTGATTATATAAAATAATGAATGCGAGTCTTAATGCGCCAGTGCTTCCAGCGTGCTTGGCTCGGTATGGGCCAGAGACTGTTTTGAGTGATCTACCATTCGCCCAATCAACCAAATAAATGGCTCCACTTGTCCGTTGAGCAGGCAAGTTCCCAGCCCAATGCTATGCAGTAATCCTTGTACGTCCGATACTTGCAAAGCTGCCACTGCTGCCTTGTCGGTAAGCAATAATGAACAAGTTGCCAAATCGCCTGCCTTGTGATTGCTACAAGTCACTTCTCCATCCTGCACTGTAATGTAAACCGGATTTGATTGTTCGGAGACCTGTACTGAGATGGCAAGGTCTGGAATGGGTGCCGTAGTTTCAGCCAAAGCGATCTTTAAGTAAGCCGAGAAATCCTGCGCCCACGCGTCCACATCGGCTGGAATTAGGTTTTCGTCTCTTGGTTCCTCTCGTTTGGCAGCAAGTTGGGCATCTACTTCACGTTCTGCCTCAATCAGAGCAGCCAAGGTTTTATCTACATCTTCTCGAGTATGTGCGGCCGAACAAATGAGTCGCAAACGGCCTCGCCCACTTTCCACAATTGGGTAAGTAACCGCCGAGGTTTGAATGCCACGTTGATACAAACTCTGCACGATGGCATATAACTTGTCTTTGTCGCTAAAATGAGGGGTTACAATAGGGCCATCTCCAGTACCCAGGTCGTATCCAGCCTCCTCGAAGCGTTGGCGCATGTAACGGGTAGTACTCCACAAGCGTTCTCGCAAAGCATCATCCGAACGGAGGCGACGCAATGAAGTAAGCGCGGCTGCCATATCGGCTGGGCTTACTGAGGCCTGGAAAATATAGGCTCGGGAAGACGATTTCAACAGATCTACGTGTTCTTGACTGGCTGCGACTACTCCGCCCAAACTTCCCAATGCTTTGCTGAGGGTAGTCATAATGAAGTCTACTTCTTCGGTCACCCCTTGGGCAGCACAAATCCCTGCGCCTTTTTCGCCATAAAAGCCAAAAGAATGGGCTTCGTCTACCAGTACCAAAGCATTGTATTTTTTTGCCATTCTTACAATCTCGGCTACTGGAGCGGCACCCTCGCCCATGCTGTATACGCCTTCCAATACCACCAATACGGTACGATACGGAGAAACCTCCGATTGCAACACTGCCTCCAAATCAGCTACACTATTGTGTTGGAAGGTTCTTACCGTGGCTCCACACAAACGGGCCCCATCTACAATAGAAGCGTGGCAAAGTTGGTCAATGACCACGACATCGTTTCGCCCTAGCAGCCCTGCTACCGCGCCCACATTGGCGGTGTAGCCGGTTGGAAACAAGCAAGCACTGGGTTTTCCAGTCAACTCGGCAAATTCTTTTTCAAACTCCAGGTGTTGATTGGTCATACCTGATGCGGCCGCTGAGGTACCCATGCCAGTTCCAAAGTTAGACAAAGCAACCGTGGCTTCTTCCATTACCTGCGGATCACGGTTCAAGCCTAAGTATAGATTGGTAGTCCAAATCACGGCTTCCTGCTCCTCGTCGTTGTAAGCATCGCCCACAATGCCTCGGGTAGCGCTTCCGGTGCGCAATACTTTGCTGTAAGGGTTGCGACGACGGTCGTTGACCATCCGCAATACTTCTTGTACCAACTTGCTTTTATCGGTTGCATCCCAGGCATTGGCTTTGGCTGCTTGAAACGTGGGATGACTAGATTGGATGTGGGTTTGAAAGCTGGCCAGGGTATTGGTAGTCACCTGAGGTGGCTTGTTTGCCGACTGATTGGTCCCATTGCCGGCCATATTCATAATATAATGCGCCAATGCATTGGAGGTAGGGTGGGCAAAAATGGCTTTAGGAGCGATTTCCTGGCCCAACAATTTGGAGAGACGACGGCCAAACTCTAAAGTAGTAAGTGAGTCAAGCCCCAGGCTGTCAAATGCATCATCTGGCAATACCTGAGTCGAATCACCCAAATGCAGCAATGCGGCTACTTCACGCTGAATCAGGGATTGCAATGTGGCCAATGATTCATAAGGTGATCCCGGCAAACTTTGGGTAAGACGCTCACCAGCAGGACGAGCAATTTTGGCCTCTTCTTTCAAGTGCTTTAATTTTTTACGATCCAGTTTGTCATTGGGTAAAAGCGGCAATTCCTTCAGGTATTTCACTACTTGGGGAACCATGTATTTGGGGAGTCGTTGCGACAAGTAAGCTTTTACCCTGGCTTCAGTGATTGCTTCATCTCGACTGACCACGTACACAACCAGCATTTGTTGACCAATGCTTCCTTCTAGAACGGTGGCCGCTGCGGCATCTACTCCTTTCATAGACTCAAGGGTAGACTCGATTTCTTCTAACTCGATTCGGTAACCTCTTACCTTTACTTGCTGGTCTACCCGACCCAGAAACTCGATTTCTCCATCATTGGTCCAACGACACAAATCCCCCGTTTTGTACAAACGTGTATCTGGAATGAGTTCCGTCGCTTCTCTCTCAAGAAAACGCTCCTTGGTAAGGGCCTCCTCGTACAAGTATCCTTTGGCCAGTTTGCTGCCTGCCAGATACAATTCTCCGGCTTGTCCGGTAGCTACTGGCTGCAAAGCTTCATCCAAGATATAGGCTCGAGAGTTGGGAACCGATGTACCAATTGTGATGACCTCAGTACCAGGAGCAATTTCGGATATGGTAGAGTAAACCGTATCTTCGGTAGGTCCATAGGCGTTGAATACCCGCAAATTGGGGTTTTGAGCATGTACTTGATCTACCAATGATCGTTTGAGTGCTTCTCCACCAAAAACCAAACAGCGTATCCCTTGAGGCAATGGCTCGGTGGCCAACAAGGCTTGCATGGCCGAAGCTACCATGACTACGGTTCTTACTTGGGGGAGCGCAGGGAGTTGAGTTAACTCGAGGGCATTTTTTGCCAGGATAATGGTACCCCCCAGCGACAAGGTGCCCATAATTTCCATTACTGAGGTATCGAAGCAAACCGAGGCCCCGGCAAATACTCCTTTCAGGTCTTCTTGGCTGAATAGTTCACGCATGGAGTGACGTACTTGTATTACGTTTTGATGCGCTACGGCTACCCCTTTGGGGCGCCCGGTGGAACCCGAAGTATAAATCACGTAGGCCAAGTCGTGGGTAGACGGCTGAATCGTATGATCAAGATGTGCGCCTACTTGATGAAGCCATATGAGCGCTGGCACGTCATTGCATAGTTGAGCAGTATGGTCATTGTCTACAATGGCCGCTGCCGCACGAGCGTGCTGGAGCATGTACTGAACTCTGTCTTGGGGGTAAGCTGGATCCAAGGGTACATAAGCACATCCGGCCTGCATCACCCCAATAAGGGTCGCCACTAGTTGCCAAGAGCGGTGCATACATACGCCTACCAGGGAGCCAGGTGCTACCCCTCTATTTTTGAGTTCCCCGGCAATCTCACTGGCCCGTTTGATCAAAGTCCAGTAGTTAATCTCTGTTGTTCCATCGATGATGGCCACTTGATCTGGGTGAGCGACCATTTGCGTGGCGATGAGCCCACAAACGGTCTTTTTTAATTCTTCACTGGTTTTTTGAAAAAGCGTTTGGGTGATCAACTCTTGTAAATCCTGAGATGTCATCTCCAGAATTTCTTTCGGGTTGGTTACCCCAGCTGCTTGGAGCATACGCTGGCGATTTTCAGCAACTTCGGCCTGATGAGTGCCTGCATTGAAATGGTGCAAAGCATCTGTATTGGATAACAGCTCGTTAAAAAATCGGTGTAATGTATCCATGTTATCAATTGGTTAGTTTGCTTTTTTGCAAATTAAGAATGTGAAAGTGTTTTTGTTATGAATGTAGTAATGATGTAAAAAAAGCTGATAGCTTTAGAAATGCGGCTGAAAAATATAGTGCATGATGTTGTCCTTGACTCGAACTATAAAAATTGAATAATGCGTGTCAAAAGTAGGATTTAAAATGCAATTTGGGAACAAAAGTAGGGAAATAGAGATGAAATGTCCTATTTTATCACCCTTCAAATACCCTTCAAATGCTCTTCATTGTAGGGAGTGGGCAATGGGAGAATTGATACAGAAAAGAAAGAGGAGGAAAGTATTGATGGACTGAATGTGTGGTGAGCTCAATCTTCTTGTCATTGATAGGTATAGGCTTAAGGGTAACTTGTGCCAGTAGATTGAGTGTGTATATCAAGTGTCAACCAACTTTTAGTATTCTTATTTCATTTATATATTTTATCATACCTGACAGGTTTTCAAAAACTGTCAGGTATAAATTTGCCTAAAATCTATTTTTGTTTAAGAAAGTTTGGTAGTATTTGATTTGTGAGACAGCTGCTACCTACTGATTGACAAGATCAATACTCCCATAGGTTATGTTCGTATTCCATCAGTTTATATTCCATTGTTTGAGATTGGTACAATACCTTTTTGGTGCTTTTCTGGTCCTGATCTTTAAACTCTCGATTGACAATGGTCACCAGGTTTTCATCAGCAGGGTTGGCTACCTTGACAATGCGAGAACTGAACAAGCGTAACTCTAGGGCATCTGCCAATGACATATGACGACGGGGATTCTCAGGGTTGTACCAGCAGGATCGAACACTCTCGAAAGTACCTTTGCGTTGGGATTTGTCATAAACCTTTTTGAAGTAAGCATACAAATCTTTGTATTTGAAAGTAGCCAAACGGACATCACCCAATTCAGAAGCTGCATTGGCGCCTTGTGGAATAATGAGGGTAATGGATTGAATGTCGTGTTTCATGCGAGAAGTGCGCCGATCAAAAATCCAATCTTCCTTGAGTTCCAGCAAATACAGGTCAACTGCTCGAAAATCGATGGTATCTCCAACCGATTCGTCGTAGTACGATAATTTGCTCAAAAAATAATCATACTCCATGGGCGAAGAAACCCCATCACTGGTAGGCGAAGAGTTGAATTCATAGGGCTGGAGTTTTTGAGCCTTGACCCCATCCAGAATCACTTGGGTAATTTCTCGTTCACGCGAAAAAAAGGGGAAATTTTGTTTTTCCTGCAAATTGATTTTACGCCATACTGTAGTGCGAAACATCACATCGGCCTCGTAAATGGGCTTGCCAAAAATGGGGAGAAGTGGTTTTTCACCGCGCACTGAGTTGGGATTGTAACCATGGGGCCCAGTTTGTGCTTGAAGGGCCAAGCTTGATCCCAGACAAATCACGAAAACACCTGTGATGTTTAAAATTATTTTTTTCATCATGATAACTTTATTATTCAAATAGACTTCTTGTGAAGGGGTATTTTTTGAGCTTTAAGTAATTCGTGAAAAATAAAGTTTCGTTTTGCCTTCAAGTTGAGGGTTCGTCCTTGGTCCACAGTCGATAGTCCATAGTCCACAGACGACTATTTTTAATTCACTAGGTGGTGGTTTCCAACTTGTGAAAGCGAAAGGTTATTTTTTTATCCTTACTAACTAGAGTTCCAGCTAAATTAGTAGCTCATTAAGAGCCCAATTCAAGAAGTGTTTAACATTGTTTTTATCTCAATACTGAGATCACAAAAAAAATAGAGAGAATAAGGGGGAAATAGGGGAAAGGAGAAGAATACCAGCGTGGTCAAGGCACTTTAATACGAGTTGTTTCAAACCACCGCATCCTTGCTTGATTCAAAGCGAGGATGCGGTGGTTTATAATTGACGATCAGCACTATTTAGTTTTCACTCTTAGAATATAAAAAGGCAAGGATGCTTCGTCTTTGTCTCCAGTAAAGGCAGGCGACTTGTGCAATTGATTGACCGCAATGTATAGCCAGTCATCATTGCCAAAACGCACATTATCGGGCCACACAATTTTATCATCTTTTACCAAGGTAGACAGTTTTCCTCCACTCAATAAATCTATACTGCCATTCTGAATATTGGTAAAATAATGGGCGCCCTCAGCGTTGGTAGCCACCCCGTCAGACAAAGGCTTGGGACCTTCAGTTTCAATGGCCGCCATGATTTCTTCTTTCTTTTTGTTTTCTCTCAAAAGCTTGGCTGGGATCTTATACCACTTGGTGCCACTCATTGGACCATAATATACTGTTTCCCGATCAGCGGATAAAGTAATGGGGTTAATTCCAATGCGAGCTGGAGCGCCATTAAACAATTGCTTTTTGCCATCAATCACCATGTCCACGTCTTCGGCTTGCATGCTAGGCAGGTGAGTAAATTTGCTGTATTTCTTCTGTTTGATATCAACCACAATGATTCCAGGATTGCCAAAATCGGCCAAATATACAAAGCCGTGGTTTTCGTCTACCGCCAAGTCTTGTACAAAACTATTTTTGGGTGCCAACTCTTGTGGAATGTCAAAACGCATGAGCTCTTTTCGGGTGTCAATGTCAAAAGCAAACAGACGGGTTTTACCCAAGTTCAAGCCGGCATCTATTACCCACAAACGGTCCTGGTTGTCTACCAATACCCCCAAAGGCGTATCCAGTTGATCATCGTTTTTGGCTTTGGGCAACGATTGTACCTGTTGATTGGGAAACGCTTCGTAGGTTTTTTTTCCAGTGATCTCAATCAATTGCAGTTTATTGGGGCGCATAGGATGTACGCTGGCAAATACTCGCCCTTTTTTGGATACCGCTACATTGCCTGGGTTGATGTCTAACTCTGCAACCACTTCCAGTGTACCTTTGGCCAAAGTATTGGCTTTGGGGTGGGTGGCTTGGGTAGTATCATTAGCCGGGTCAGAATCGACGTCAGCGCGGGTTTTCTTTTGTTCACAAGCCCACAATATCAGGCTGGTTAAAAATACAACGAGTGTGTTTTGAAGTGTTAGTTTCATAAAAATGGGTTGGTTAATAGTCTATTACTCTAGAAATAAAAGGTTTATGATAATATTGAACACTGATGAATGATTGAAGAACTTCGATGAACTACCTTCAACTGTTTGATAACCAGTTTTTACATTCTAAAATCGATGTTCTTCAGTCAATATTTAATGATTGCTTAGTTCCTGATGTACTAGAGCAGTTTTAATTTACAATAGTCCGTAGTGATTTTGTATAAAAAAAGAGGAGAGTAATTATTTTTGAATTGCTAAAAACCAAAACACTTATCTCCCCTCGTTATGAGCATAGAAATACTCACTGCCTCAATATTATCTAAAATGCCTGGTGTAGGCAAGTGGCAAGTAAAATTTTTCGTCCACTTGGTGTTACTCTGGGTTCGTCTTCGTGGTCGCTATAATTTTGAGAATATGGCTCGTCAAGGCAATTTGAATGTTTGGACTTATCGTCAGAACTTTTCTAAAACCTTTGATTTTGAGCAGTTTAATACACATTTATATGGACATCTTGGCGATGAGCGAATACTGGTATTTGACCCTTGTTTTATTAACAAATCGGGTAAGCACACTGAGGGCTTGAATCGTTTTTGGTCAGGTTGTGCTGGGAAGATGAAAAAAGGCTTAGAAATAGGTGGTTTTGCTTTGGTCGATGTAAATCACCATACTGCTTTTCATTATTATGCTCATCAAACAATGTTGGCAGACAAGGAGCCACCACTGGATTATTACACAAAATTGGTAAAGGAAAAGTCTGCCAATCTTCAGGAGCTGTCTGGTTATTTAGTGGTAGATGCATTTTTTTCTAAAAAAACCTTTATCAACCCTGTTTGTGAAACAGGCCTAGAGGTCGTCACTCGCTTGCGAGATGATGCTGCTTTACGGTATCGGTACTTAGGTCCACGGCTTAAAAAAAGAGGGAAACCGAGACTGTATGCAGGAAAACTTGATCCTCAAAATCCAGATTTGAGTTATTTTAGGGTTTGTGTGAAGGAGCAAAACTGGGTGGCTTATGAAGCTGTTTTGCACGCCAAAGCACTCAAAAGATGGGTAAAAGTGGTCTTGGTACATTATTTTGATGAAGACAAAAAGTTTAAATCACATAAGTTATTTATAAGTACTGATATGGCAATGACTGGAATGGATTTGCTACTTTATTATCATCTTAGGTTTCAAATTGAGTTTCTTTACCGAGATGGAAAACAGTTTCTAGGACTCAATCATTGTCAGTCCAGAAACAAAAAGAGATTACATTTTCACTTCAATTTTGTGTTGACAATGTGTTCTTTACTCAAACTCACCTATTGGTTACCACAGGTCAAAGAGAAAGGAGAGAAAATGCCATTTTCAGTACAAAACATCAAAAACGAAGCGCAAAACGAGTTTTTATTAGAAAGATTTATTGATGTGTTTGGGGTTTGCCCCCAAACCCCTAAATATAATCACAAGCTCAAGGAGCTACGTGAATATGCTAAAATTGCTGCTTGAAGATGCTAGATTTACTACGGACTATTGAATTTAGGGATGATAAAAAAATAAGTTACGTATTTCGAGGTAGAGATATTGATTTGAGACCCGGTAGTTCCTTACAGGATAAATTTTGCGCTCGTAGCAGGGCTACGGGCAAAAAAAATAACGAAGTTTCAAGTCAAGAGATCATCTCTAAATCGGAAAGTTATTTTTGGTTCGTCCCTTACGAATGAACGCTGATTGCTTTGTTCAACACCTCTAATATAGTTTCAGGAGCTAATCTTTCAGTATAATCTTCGGGTACAAATGCATACACAATTTTACCAGTGGGTGCCACAATGTAGGTAGCAGGCATTGGGAGTTCATAATCCTGATTGCCGTTGTGCTTGGGTACATCTAAATTGAATGAATGATATACTGCGCGCAAATCTTCGGGCATTTGAAATACAAGCCCCAGTTTTTTTGCAAAAGCATTATCCACATCACTTAACACTGCAAAGGCAAGGCTGTTTTTTTCGCTGGTCGAAAGCGAATGATCGGGCATTTCGGGAGAGATGGCGATCAGCGAGGTACCCAGTTGCTTTAATTGAGGAAGGATTGCTTGGAGTGCTCTCAACTCAAGGTTGCAATAAGGGCACCAACCTCCCCGGTAAAATGAAACGACCAAGTGTCCTTTGCCCAAAAAATCTTGGATATTCACCGCTCGGCTGTTTACATCCAATAAATCATGGGTCGGAAACATTTCCCCTTCTCGGAGTGCCTGAGTAGACAATGATTGCTTTTGTAAATCTTGAGTACTCTTTTGCATAATTGCCCATTTTTCAGCAGGAACCTTGCTGGCACTTAACGCTTTTTTTTCGGCTAATTTTTCTGTTAAACTCATCTTTGATTCTGGTATGGTTTTATTAAAAAAATAATGCTACAAAAGTACAGTTCAATACCTGAGCAGTAAATGGAATAAAAAATCAAAAGATGGAAAAAATTCCCTATTGGTACTTGGTCCGAAATTGCGTGGGGGTATAACTTGTATTTTTTTTGAAGTATTTAATAAAATAATAGGGATCCTCGAACCCAAGCTGATACGCAATCATTTTACTCGAGTCAGTCGTATTTACCAACTTATCCTTGGCTTTTTCGATGACTCGTTCGGTAATCACATTGCAAGGCGTTTTGTTTACGGTTTGCTTTACTTCTTTAATGAGTTGCTTGAGCGGAATATCAAGTATTTTGGCATATTGTCCGGCACAATAATTTTGCTCTATATTTTCATCAATCAGCTCGCAAAATCGCTGAAAAACAGTGGTTTTCTCGGCAGCATGCTGGTTGTCTTGCAAGAGTTTAGTGACTAAAATATGCAGGTAACTTTGGAGTAATGAGGAATCATGTTGGGTACTCAGCAACGAGTTAATAAGCACCTGATAGGTGTTAAAATCTTTGAGTTTACTTACTTCAAAAAAGGGGGCTTGCGTTGTAATCAATTCCTTGATTTGGGGAAACTGACCCAAAAAAAGACGATTGAGTTCAACCGCATATCCTTCTAAATAAGGAGAAGCGGTGATGACTTCAATATTTTGATCAAATAGCATCCAGGATCTTTTGGACAAAGCCAGGGTTTGGTCATCCCCGTAAGCAATGGTAAGGTTACCACTTAACAAAATCAATAGATGATAAGCATCTGTGGCAATGCGTTGTTGATTGGTTATTTTGTAAATCATTTGACGAATTTGTGACAAACCAAAAATATATTTTGGACAGTGTATTTGATGAACAACACCATTTCAACCAATTTTATTTGACAATGATTCCTTTTTGACCTTTGATGAGCGTGGTTTTGTGAATGAGGGGTTCATTTGGGTTGACCTCTTTCAATTGATGATTTTATGGGTGATACGCATATTGATAAAGTACAAACAGAAAGCGCTGCGAAGCACCTCAAGGAAAGTGAGCGGTAAAGTTAAATTAGTCTCTAAGCTAGGAAAAGTGAGTCAGGAGTTTTGAGTTTTTATAGGTGAGCACCCTAACTTATGAAAGTACTCCTCGTTGGATGCCCAATGAGGAGTTGATTTGCTGATGATTTGCCTCAAAAAATGAGCAATTCAATGCATCAAGTGTTTGAATTAATCAAACCTTTGAAAAATTGGATGCCTCCAAAAAAGATGGCCCCCCAGGTGACTACATAAGTCCCCCCGCCACTGGCCGCCGAATAAGAAACCGCAGTCACAATGGTGCCTCCAATACACCACAAGGCGCCATATAACATGTCTTTATTGGCGGCTTTTCGCCGTTCGTCTACTACCTCGGCCTCGATTTTTTCAACCACCAAATGGGCAGTGGATTCGTCTATTCCTTGTGCTATCAGGGATTGTTTGATTTCGTGAGGGGTAGATTTTTCATTGATTAAAAGGTCAGCGGCATAATCGTATACTTGATCGATTACTTTCTGTTGTTCAGATTCAGTCATTTGCATTTACTTATTTGTTGAGTTTGATAATTGATTACACTTATTGGTGTTAGGTATGATAGTTTGATCTAAAATGCATACCATCATAGCCGACAGTATAATATTATATACTGTAATTTCCCGAATAAGTTTTGTCCAGGTTTACTTTTAAGCAAAATATTGGAATTATCATATTTGAGGTGAGTACATTAAGATACGCTTTGGTACCCCTGTTCAGAGGTGCCAAAGCGTTAGGGGTACTCATTAGTCCTTTTCTTCTTTGCGTGATTCGCTGGTTTGTTCTACCATTTCTATTTTGGTAGTCAAATCGTCCTGACGGCGATAAGTGGGCATAATGGCTCCAAACATACCAGCACCTGCTGCGGCAGTCATAATGAGCAATATATATACGATGCGCCTTAGCTTTTTTTTGATTTTTTTCATGAGAATAATAGGTCATTCAATCGAACGCGAGGAGCGTTCGGGTGATATAATAAATGGATGGTTCCCGATAGGGGAAGCATTAAAAATGAAATGAATATTTATTGGATGAGTTTATCCAAAGAATGACCGCAGAGGAGGCTCTACCGCGTGGGGAAGGGGCAAGCAACGCAATGATTGGATTTGCTGAACTTTGATGGAATGATACACCTGGCGAGTTTGCCGAAAAGCCACTTGTTGCTGACATTGGTGCCAACGAGCAGCTAATTGATTGAATAGCGGAGGACGGGTAATCAAGGGTAGTGGCGATTGGCCAACTTTTACTTGCTCGACATCCTTCTTTTGAGCATAAACAATCTCAGTGCGATAGGTAGCCCGCAAAGGTTCGGGAGTGTATGCTACATACCCTGACAAACTCGATAGCAAGATCACAGTCAACCAAAACGGAAAGCTGAGTCCTTGTTTGAGATATGTAATAGATTGTTTCATAAATTTTACTAAGTAAAACTACATAAATAACCTAATCCATTTGGCTGATCTCTCGTCGCTATAC
>CALDJV010000004.1 GCA_937899305.1 uncultured Cytophagaceae bacterium | reverse complement strand
CCTACCTGTCAGGTCTGGATATGACGTTAACGAAACAGTATTGGACCATAGACTATCTACCTTTTCATTAACTTTGTCACCAATCTACACCTAATTTTGAATACATATGCCCCAATTTGATACCATAGAAGAGGCTTTTGAATGGTTTTTGGAAAACACATTACCCAAACTCACTACCGAACAAAAACAGAAACTCAAAGACGCCAAACACGACTATAACACAGGTCGGAATAAAGTCTCTCATAAAAGAATGACTAGAATCATGAAAGAATATGGAAGTTTTAAAACTTACCATTTTTATGAAGATGAATTATGAGATTTATCGTGTATATATTTAATATACTATAAATATTTAGTATATTTGTTTGTCTTTGAAAAACAAAGATGCCCCTGAAGCATAAGTTTACAGACTGACTTCAGAGGCTTTGTTATATAATAAACATAACGATATGCAAGATACCACTTTGCACTCGACTACCCAAACTATGCCCTCACTTGGGTTGTTAGAAGAAAACATTCGAGTACGCTTGGAGCGTTTTTCTTTTTCGGCCAATACTCCCTTAGAACATTACCGCGAAACGGATTATACCCTTACCGCGGCCAATGCCGATCTCATTGCCAATCATTTAGAGTTGACCATCTTGGAACTCAAATACCTGATCAATGATTTGTATTGGCTACAATGGATCAAAGCCAAAAAGGGGCTGATTTAGCTTTTACTTCATTAGATATGAAAAAGAAAACCACTCAAGGGTAACTACTTGAGTGGTTTGAAACTTCACAGATTTAGGTTACAAATCCTTTAATGATGCATTGGGGCACGTCCTGAGCAAAGCCAAGGAAACCAACCATAGAACAATGCAACAATAGAACAATAAAATATTATATCACTTTTCAGAAAACTTCACCCTCACTCCTTCCGAATGGCTCGCAAACTCAGGCGCATACATACACTGAATGGTCGTAATGCCGTTAGAGAAATCTCCCGCGTGGGTAACGCGCAAGGCATACTCAAACACATAAACGCCCTTGGGCAATGCCCCAAAGAAAAAGTGGGTAGCTGCGTCGCGGGTACTTTCGTAGTAGCCCAACCCATCTTGCCATTTGTAGCTGGAAATGGTATTGACTGGCTCTAGTCCCGCTGCGCGCATGTCTTTCATATGTACATACTCCATCAAACGATCTACCCGTAGCTCAATGCGTACTTTGATCAAGTCGCCTACTTTTACTTTCGTTCCAGCCTTGATGGGCTGAATCACCGGACCCGCATCTGACATTTGCTGTAAAAACAATTGCTTTTTGAGCGCAAGTGGTGTTTTGGCGGTCGTGATCTTGTCCAACTGCTCAAAATACTGCCAGTATACCGCGCCCCAAGCCACTCCTTTGTCTTTTTTAGACACCACTACTTTACCCATATCGGCGGTGATTTGGTCGGCATTCCAAGACTTTTTGAAATACCCCGTTCCGGCTTCTACCTTGCTGGGGTTGCTTTCGTCAAATGGATTTACCTTTTGGCCTCCTACCGTAATCTCTACCTGTTTTTCGGCCGATAACCACTCACTGCCTCGTAATAACAACGCATAACAAGCGTCAGCAGTGGCTCGAGTAGTTTTCCAGTCCTGGGTTTGTTTAGACTTCAACAAGAAAGTACGCAGTCCATCTACCGCTTTCTGGTCTTTCGCTACCTCGTCGAACACTTCTACCATCAAGGCTTGGGTTTCGATTGGGGCTTGATACCAGTAATACCCTCCGGTTTGTTTCCAGTACATGCCCATTTCTTCATTGTTGAGCGAGCGTTCCCGCAATGATTTTACAATGGCTTGCGGCACCGCTTTTTCATCGTAACGATGTAAGGCCAAAGCCAACATGCCTTCCATGTACAGGCTCTTTTTGGTCCAGTATTTTTTGGCTTGTCCAAAGTAATAGTCAAAGGCTGCTTGATAATTTTTACTCAACTTTACATCCTTGAAGAAGCTACGCATATACAAATACTGCATTTGTAGATAACCCAGGTGGTCGTCCGAAAGCTTAAGCCAACCTTTGCGGGCCCGTCGCTTGAGCTCTTCGTGGTCTTCGTAAATTTTTCTATCCAAAAACCGAATCGCCTTGGTCGTCATTCTCCAGGCACGTCGATCTTCTCGGGCATTTTTCACTCCCAGATTGCTCAAGTGCCCCATTCCAGTGGCAATGTGCTGGGTAATGTAACGATCAGGATAACCGCCATCAAACCAAGCCCAAGCCCCATCGCTTTTTTGTTTTTTGATGAGTTTGTTCAAGGTTTTTTCCAGTTCATTGCCCATTCGGTTGAGGTCAAACAGCACTCCTACTCTACGTTTACGTTCGGTTTCGCTTTTGGCATTCATTACCCAAGGCGTTTCGCTCAAAATCAACGATTTCAACTCTTGGTTTTTCTCCAGGTTGCTCATCAAGGCATCGGGCTGGATGTTTTTCCAGGTATCAAATACTTTTTTGATTTTGGGACTGGAGTTGGCCACATGGCTCGCAATAGCATTGGCATAATAACGACTAAAAGTTTGCTCAGCGCATTCGTGCGGAAACTCCATCAAATAAGGCAAGGCCTGAATGGCATACCAAGCCGGGTTGGACGTAAATTCCAGGGTATATTTGTGGTTTTTCAGCGTTTTAGATTTGCCACTGGCCAACAACTTTTTCAACTCATAGGTCTTGGTTTGGTTGCTACGAATGGGCAGCGGCATGGTTTCGGTCACCAACATGCGGTTGGTCAATACTGGCAAGGTCATCTCTTCGCCATCCGAGAATTTGCCCGATTTGGCGACCACTCGATAAGTAATGGCTTGTACCCCTACCGGAATCTTCAAGTTCCATTTTACGACTGTGCTTTGGCCTGCCTTGGCACTGAACGACAATTTTGCGTTTGCGTTGCCCAACAGTTTGTCAATGGGTTTGTTGGTAATGGCATCAAACAAAAACAACTGAGCCGAACCAGTAAGGTCTTTAGCTGAAATGTTAGAGATTTTAGACATCAGGGTCATTTCATCGCCTTCGCGGAAAAAACGAGGTGCATTGGGCACCACCATCAGGTCTTTTTGAGTCACCAACTCATTGCTGGCAAAACCATACTTAAGATCTTTGGTATGGGCAAAACCCAACATTTTCCATTTGGTGAGGGCTTCAGGTACGGTAAACTTTACAATGATGTCGCCGTTTTCGTTGGTGCGTAAGCTCGGGTAAAAGAAAGCCGTTTCGTTGAAATTGGTACGCGCTTTTACCGCTCCCAAGTCCCCTTCGCCTCCTTTGGCGGCGCCTTGTGGTTTGCCACCTGCCTCTTTTGTGGTTTCGGTGGCTACATCGTCTAGTTCTTCTTCTGATTTGGCCTTTTTGGCAAACAAAGCTGGTTTGTAAGCGTTCTTGCGAGGGGCTGAAACAGGTAGCGATTGATTGGTGACCACCCCCGCGGTTCTTCCAGCCAATTTACTCTCTAATTCTCGAACTGAATAGCGACGTCCATACATATAACCAAACCAATTGAGGTAGTCATAACTCCTTGGCTGCACGTACTTGGTGGTTTTATTCCATTTACGACGCAATACATTGAAACGCGATGCCCCAAAAGCACCATTGTTGCGCCAACGCATATTGGCATAATAGGTACCATAAATGCTAAAGTTAAAGTAGTTGGCCCGGAACGTATCCAGGGAAGCATCGTATAGGGTGGCCACCATCTCAGCCGCTACTTTATCGCCCTTTTTACCTTTGATCTTAATCCGCCATTCTTCTTTTTCTCCAGGCTTAAGCTTGTTGCGGAAAGTTTCAAAAGAAATGTCCAGCGCTTTGTTGGTACGCGGTACCTGAATGGTTTTATCTTGATGGTACCAGCGATTGTCTTTCACAAAAGTAAAATGCACCCCAAAATTCCCTCGGTAGGCTTCTTTAGCCAGGATTTCAACCATTCGCTGGTTTCGATTCAGTTTCATCCAGCGTTTCTCTACGATTTTACCGTCGTGCTCTATTTCGTACAATACCTGTACATCTCGGGCGGCAGTACCCAACACAATCTGGGCTTTCTCGCCTGGTTCTACCGTACCTTTTTGGGTTTTGAAAAAGAACACTTGGTTCCCAGGAGTGGTTTTGGCACCAGGATCATACACGGCAAAGTACTTGACCGCTTTTACTTCGTTGCCATCTTTGTCTTTGGACTTCATCTCCAGTACATAATATCCCTGCTTCCACTGACCAATATTGGCAATGTTCAGGGCAAGGCTTTTTTTGTCTTTTTCTACCGTTGCGAATTCGGTTTGCAGCACTTGCCGCCCTTTGGCCCACTTGTATCGGTTGTTTTCGTCTTTGTAATAGTCGTGGGGGAACCACTTTTCCCATTCGGCTGCAGTATGGATAAATTTATCGGGTTGACGCCAACGACGACTGCGAAATACCCGTTTGGGGGCATTCAACCGATGAATGGTAATGGTACCTTTAGCCGCTTGAAACTGCCCATTGAGATTGACCGTACGGAGGCCCCAGTTGGCTTTTTGTTGACGGTTGACTTCTGCATTGACGGCAATATCAATTTCTAACGAACGATATCCTACTGATGCTCGGGTATTGTTGCTATGGGTTTCACCGTTCATGTCGGTTACATCGGCATACACATAATAACTGAACGTAGGCTGGGTTTCTTTGCCCACGCTCACATCTGGAATGGCATTGAATTTTACGGTAAACTCTCCCTGCGCATTGGTAGTGGTGGTACCTTTGGTTATTTGCATATCGGGCGAAGCGGGCGTATAACCATAGTAGTAGGAGTACCAACGGGGGAAACTGGCTCGGCGTACCACCCGGTAAGTTACCTTGGCCCCATCTATATTGGCTCCTGAGTAGGCCTTGGCTTTTCCGGTAACGCTTACCATTTCGTTTACTTTAAAATTACCTTTCACGGGTTTAAAGTTGACCTCAAACTTAGGACGTTTGTAATCCTCTACCGAAAAGTTCACTTGTCCGTGTGCTTCCCGCAAACGCATCATCCCATTCAGTCCTTTGTTGGGGGCTATAAAAGTACCATTGAAAGTTCCAAATTCGTTGGTGGTAACATTCACCGTACCCGATTTTTGCCGGTTGACATCGTATAGTGTCACGGTGGTTTTGTAGTTGGGTTTGATGTCGTGCTTGGTACCGTCGGTATCTAATACCAATCCCTTGAAATACACGGTTTGCCCTGGACGATAAATCTTACGATCTAAAAAGAAGAAAGTCTGAGTACGGGTTTTAGGGTTAGAATTGTTTTTGTAGCGATAAAAATTACCCGAACGGCTACTGTATTTATAGTTTTCGATGGGCAGGCTCGATACCCAATCTTTGCCCTTTTGAAACTCTACCCAAAAACGACGCTTGTAATAGTCTTCTGAGTAAGGCACCTCAAAGTAGCCTTCCCGGTTAGAGGTATACTCGCCCCCATTCTCTACCAAATACTTACGGCTTTTGCTGTCATAGTAACGTACCCATACCTTGGCTTTTACATTACTCATGGGCTTACCTGTGCTACGATCCAGTACATACACTTGAGTCAAGCCTTTAGCGCGTATGCTACGATTGAGGTAGCTGATATTGCTCATGGTTATGATTTCACTGGCTACCGCATTGCCCTTGATCTTAAAATTAGCCGAGGCACTGGCTACAATCATATAGTGGCCATAGTCCAATGCAGGAAGCTTGGTTTCTAACCAGTGATATTGGTAGTCTTTGTCGTTGGGCAAGTCGGTTTTCCAACTATGGACTGGAGTCAGGCGATAGGCCGCTTCCAAAAAACAATCCTGACGATACTTGGCGTTTTTACACCCTTCGTAGGACTTTTTGAGCCAATCGCGGGTTACTTTGTATATTCGCCAATGCAATTGAGGCGTGTTTTTATAACCAACACTGACAATAAATGGACGATTAGGTACACTCACCTCGTCTACTCTCAATTGCAACCCTTTTCGCTGAATCATAATTTTTAGGTTACGACACTGCTGTGCTCCTCTCGATTTTGGAAAACGGGCAATGGCAGCATCACACATTTCCATGGCTTTTTTACACTGCCACTTGTTTTTGTCTGACTTGAGGGGATTATAGGTTTCTCCTAATTGGTAATAAATACTGGCGATGGCGTAGGTTACTTCGGTAGAAATTGGGAATTTGATGCTTTTCTTTTCCAGACGCTCAAGGGCCTTACGGTACAGGTCTTTTTTCACGTTGGTAGTCAAATGATCATACACAAACCCCAACCGGGTAAGGTCGGCATCTACCAAGGAAGACGCATCTGCATCTTTTAAATGAAACTTGACCAAATCTTGCAGTATTGTCAGGGCATAAAACTTATAGGAAGTGGTGTCCTTAGAATCTACCTTCATGTTGGCAAAAGCATCGGCATCCTGCAAATATTCCGGTTTGTTGAGGGTAAACTGATAAGCAGGTTTGGTAAGGTTGGGCTCCGAGCTACGAAAGAAACCAATGGCTCGGTGGGCCAAAAAATCATATAAAGTAGGGCGTAACTTGCGTTGCTCCTTGCCTCCCTTTACAATGATGTCGTCGTAGAGCGCTACTTTTACTTTTTTGAGTTTTTCGGGATCGGCCAACGAAAGTTTATATTGGCGCATGGTTTCTTCGGTAATCTTGCGCAAATCCCAAGTATTGAGGTCCGCTTGTTTGAAATCTTTGGCAGTGGCGGTACGGTTGCGGTAACGATACCGATTTTGCCGATAATATTGCCAGTATATTTGCCCCAACATAGAGTGCAATACCGGCTTGACCGGAAATTTGGCATTTTTTACCTCAGCCTGTAGGTCACTCAAGCTTTTTACGAGGTCGTTTTCCTCTACTATTACCACATATTTAAGCTTGTAGACGATGGCCTTGACCAATTGGGCCGCATTGTTGTCTTTTTGGGCCTGTTTATAAATGTCCTCTACTTCTTTGAGGGCCGACTTGGGCAGGTTCTTGTTTTGAAAATCGCTGACTTTTTTCCAGCGACTCTTGTAGTTATTTTTCTGAGCGTGTACCGCTGGGGCGCATAGGTAGCCCAGCATCCACAACACCATAGCGCACCAAAATACGCGCTTACGGGTCTTCGGGTAATGCATCATAAGAATAGTTTAGGTTAATTTTCAAGGGTGTTCAATGAACATATTGCTTTATTGTTGTATGGCTAAATGGTTCCGCAATGTGTTGCATAACCATTTAGTAAGGATAAAAAAATAACCTTTCGATTTCACAAGTTGGAAACAACCATCTAATGAATTAAAAATAGTCGTCTGTGGACTGTGGACCAAAGACGAACCTTCAACTTGAAGTCAAAACGAAACTTTATTTTTCACGAATTACTTAACAATACAACAATTTGACAATTCTAATACTTCCCTCAAAATGAAATTACAAAAAACAATGGGCTTCGCCATACATTCAGGGTGGTTTATTGGTGGGTATGGTGCTCGCCTTTTGTAATTAGACAACTGGAAAGGGAAAAAGAGGTAGGTGCTCCACCTTATTGTCAGGTTTTTCCTTGTTGTGGAAGTTTTTTGCTATATTTATTTAAAACACTTGTAACACATATGCCCAAACTCATTTTGAATATTCCTGATTTGGCCAAAGCCAAGGAATTTTTAACCCACTTTGTGCCCAACCTAACATTTATTGAGACCGCAGAAATACTAGAGGATTCTAAAGAAAACAAAGCGCAACATCCTATGAGTCTACATGAGGTAAAGGATATTTATGCTATAGAGGATATTGAAGCCATTGTTGACAAGTTTCCCAAAGATTATCAATGGACTTACCAAGACCTGGTTACTTATTTTCCCTCCGATTTACCGCTCAAAATTGAAATTATCCACAACCAAATTTACCTCATGCCTACCCCCAGTACTACTCACCAGATCATTTCAGATGAATTGGTATTTCAATTCAATCTTTTTGTAAGAGCCAAGCGTTTGGGGCGAGTTTTGTCGGCACCCATGGATACTAAATTAGATGAAGACAATGTTGTGCAACCAGATATTTTATTTGTTGGTGTTAGCAGATATCACCTCATTGAAAAAAATTGCATCGCTGGTTCACCTGATATAGTTGTAGAAATTTGGTCACCTGGAAATACTAAAGCTGAACGCAAACGTAAACATGACTTATACCAAAGCAAGGCTGTGACTGAATATTGGCAAATAGAACCCACCCAAAAAGAAGTGCTGGTAAAAACCTTAAACAAGTATGGAAAATATGAAGTATTTTCGGAGGCCAAGGCCAGCGGAACGGTCAAATCCAGTGTGTTAGAAGGTTTTGAATTAGATTTAAAACAACTTTTTGGAGCATTGTAATCAAAACCTTTCATACCCACAAAGGTGCTGATGCCACTCGTCGCCTTGTTTATGGATGGTATCAATTTTAAAACCTCACTAAAGGTATTACGCTTCTTTGATTACATACGGTAAATCCTCTATGATCCAAGTCTTTTCTGTTTGTCGATCTTTTTTGGGTTGATCTTCTTTGGGTTGATCTTCTGTGGACGCTTCTTGAGCTGTCTCAATGGTAACTACCAATGGGTGTACTCCATTGATGAGCTTGGTAGGAAACCAGGCTCGTTCTAACGGTACAATGATGAACAATCCTTCGGGGTCGCCCGTGGGGCAAAACTTGGTAAGGTCGGCAATGTGACTGTACAACGGTAAATCAAAGCGTACCTTGAGCTGTTGGTAAAATGGCTCTATTTCGGGCACAGGCAGGCCTATTTCACTTACTGAGGTAATACTTTGGGCATTGAAATTCACCGTAGAAACATTCGCTAGATCACGACGGGCAATGAGCTCCACAATGTTATCAGCGGGATCTAAAAAATACAAGGCTTGGGCATTCCAGTTTGGGAAATCCACCACATCCTCACCCTCCCACTTCAACAATGGTACACTGCGGGAATATAGCCAACGACGTGCTTCCTCGATTTTGTTTTCAGGTATGTTGAAAGCAAAATGATAAGATGGGGATGCCTGAGTAGGGTTTCCCCAACGAAAAGTCAATAAAGTATGCCCAGCTTTGATGGTAAAATCGCTTTCAGTTTCGTTGTGTAGCTCAAACCCTAACACCATGACGTAAAATATCTTCAAATCTTGAACTTTATCAGTGTAAAGCTCTAGCTTGGTTATTTTCATATATCAATTCTGTGGTTTATTCGTTTTTAGTAGAGTGTTGTTTTTAGTGTAGCAACTATACTAAATTTAACGGATTATTTCAATTAATGCCAATAAGCAGTTAACTTGCTTGTGGATAAGTTTAATTAAATTATTTCATCGTTAAATGGTGACACAGCTGCACTGGATAACATTCAACAATCAATCGTTTAACTTTTTACCAACATGAAAAGAATTATCTCAGAAAACATTATGAAAAAATCATTACTGGCTTTGATGTTTGGGCTATTTTTGGGGGCTTACCAAACTAGTTTTGCCCAATCGCAAGAGGTAAAACTACTCAACATTGGCATTCGTAATTGTGCTGGTGCCGAAAAATCTAAAACATTGTTGAAGGCTTATAAGGTATTGCAACCTTACGACCAAAAAACCACGAAATTTCCTTTTGCCAAGTGGACTGCCCAGTTTGTAAAAAATGCCGATCGGGCATCTCGCAAAGGACGCCGAGCGGTGGGAATGATTGGTAAACAAGGTAAAGCGGTAAAAATTCTGCACGAATTAGCCAAAGGTGGTCAATGCAAATATTTGAAAGACAAGAAAGGTCGTATTGTAAAGTATTTGGGGCAAATGGTGGAAATTTATGATTCCAAAGTAATCAGTGAGTCGGAAACTACTAAAAACAAAGACCAGAACAATGCTTTGTTTGCCGATAACACTACTACTGAAAAAGGAGTATCTATGGATACCAAAAGCGCGAAAAAACTTCGCGATTTGGCCAATAAGCTCCGTAAGTACACTGGTTTGAAGCCAAAAAAATAATTGGTAAAATAGAATAGCTTTTGTAACTATTCAAGATTGGGTTTGTTTGAATAAAGTACAGGACACGCTCCTCGCTTTTGTCAAACAAACCTATTTTTTTGTCATTATGAAAACACTATGCCTTTGTTTTGCCTTGTGGAGCACCTTTGCCATGGGCTGGGCTCAGCAATCTCCTACTGCTATAGACGCCCAAGTACAAGCCTGCCTCCGGGTTCATCCAGCATCTCGTCAAGTATTGGGCAGTTCGTTCAACCTATCGCAATGGGTATTACACGTAGAACGGATCACCACCAATGAAGCCTTGAAAAATAACCCGCTCACTACCCGAGAAATATTGGAACAACAAAAAATAGTAGAGGCTTTGTATAATATGTTAGGGCAATGTACTGCACTGGAAAAAATGAGTAGCCCAATCACCAACATCCGCAATGCACTGCGAAAAAGCATTGTGGTGGAAGAAACTACCCAACAAACCGAGAATAATCAATCCCTCTTTGGCCAGGATACCCACACGGTGAAACGCATTCGTTTTGTGGGCTCTTTCAAAACCATCAAAGCCAAGAGGAAGGAGATCAAAAAAATGAAAAGAATTTTGAAGCTATGAGATCACCTTTATACCTATTCATTTGTCAACTCACTCAAGGAGTGAATTCACCGTGGGTTGTTGTTCCCCTCAAAATAATCTTTTTTAGTAGTTACAACCTTTACTTTGTGGGCTTATTCTATAAAAAAAACGAATGGTTCCGCCTACGGCTGATTGTTGCATCTTTTTATTGTTACATTGTTCCGCTACGCTCATTGTTAAATGGTTGCGCGAAGCGTCACAAAACTATGGACTATTTTATTGTTTCGCTGCGCTGATGGTTACATGGTTAAATGGCTGCGCAAAGCGACGTAAAACTATGGGCTAAAAACTAATTGTACCGCTTTGCGATACTATGGACTATGGACCATCGACTGTGGACTGAAGAAAACTATCGACCATTGACTATCGACTAAAAAAACTACCAACTCCTGACTACGAACTACCAACTAAAAAAACTCCGAACTATCAACTAAAGAAAACTATGGAAATTAAAAAGTTACTCATTGTTTGTATCACCTCGTTATGTCTGGGACCCTTTGTCCAGGCCCAAAGTTCAATCGCTGAAACCACCGATGCTGGGGTGCAGGAATGTCTAAAAACCCATCCCCATGCCAAGGAGATTTTGCATAATACTTTTAGTGTATCGCACTGGGTGCTGCAACTACATAAAGCCAGCACCAACGAGGAGCTCCGCAAGCATCACCTGACTGTGAAAGAGGTATTGCACCAACAACACATTGTAGATGCCCTCTACGAAATGTTGGGAGAGTGTGCCGCAATTGAAAAACTCCGGGAACCCTTGACGAACCTCCATCAGGTTTTCAAAAAACACGTGGTCACTGAAGTGATTACCAAAAAATTAGAAAACCAAGATAACGCCCTGTTTAGTGACAATACCGAGACCATTGTACGCACCAAGGTGGTGGGTACTTACAAAACCATTAAAGAAGTAAGGAGGCAAGTTCGCAAGATGAAGCGCATTTTAAAGCTATAAGCTTCTACCATTATGGGGTGTTAAAAATAAGTTATCGTACAACACTCCATCACTTCCTTCGTTATAGATTTGCTTTTTTAGTAGGGTGTACCTTCATTTGGGTACACTTTTTTTATTCATTTATAAAATCAGGGAATACATGCACAACAAACTCACTATTTGCCTGCTGCAAATCTTATTATTTACATTCATGTCAATCAATGCTTCCTTTGCTCAACAATACAAAACCACTGATCAGGAAATCCGTGACTGTATTACCCAATACAAAAAGAAACAAACGGTAGTAGACAGTGGATTTAGTGCTTATCAATGGGCAGTTAACTTGGAAAAAAACTGTGGAAAAGTAATAGACGGAAACTTTGAGGCAGGTTTGCTGTTCGAGATAGCACAAGAAAAAATAGTTACTGATTTGATGGTCAGCTTATCTAACCGTTGTGGGGCCCTGAAGCCAGTCAAGAAATATTTGAAAACAATTCAAAAAATTTTCAAAAACTCGGTAAAAACCAAAAAATCTTCCAAAAAAGTAGGTGAACTATTCACTGAAAGGGTAGAAAGCGTATCGTTGAAGAAATACCACCTACGTAAAATTCGCAAACGGGCGGGCATTGTAGCCAAACTTTTAAACGGTAAAAAACTAAAAATTTGGGAAAAGCTTTTAGATTAACTATAAATGTTTGCACGATTACTTTAATTGTTAAATGGCTACATTGTTAAATGGTTGCGCAACGCATCGCTGAATCATACAGCCATTTAGCCATATAGCCATCCATATCTTCAGTTTTTATTCCGTTACTGCTCCATCTTTTACTTTGGCAATCATATTCTGAATATGCGCCTTGGCTCCAAACAGTTTTTCGAATACCGCAGCCACTTTTTGATCTTTGTCCAACAAGTAAGTAATTCGCTTTGACATACCCACCAACGGCAAAGTAGCTTTGTACGCTTTAGTGACTTTCCCTTCGACATCAGCCAAAAGCTCAAAAGGCAAGTTGTGCTTGGCTTTGAACTTATTGTGGGTAGCTACGTCATCGCGGCTCACTCCCAATACGTCGATGTCAAATTGTTTGAAAAACTCAATATTATCCCTGAAGTCGCAAGCTTCTGCGGTACAACCTGGGGTAAAATCCTTGGGATAAAAATAAATAATGCAAGGTTTATCTTTGCGGTTCTGGTACAAGTTAAAATCATTCCCAGAAGTAGACGGTAAAGTAAAATCGGGTGCTTTGTCTCCTACTTTTAAAGCCATTATTTTATAGTTTTAGTAATGAGATACATTTCAATTGGTTAGTATAAATATACTAGTTTCCTTGTATGATGCCTCATTAACCAGAGAAATATCGTTTTGGTTAATGCTTTTGGTGTTTTTTGTATATAAACCCTCACAATTCCTATAAATTAAGTTCAAAAACTCCCCCTTTTTTTGTAATTTCAGGTAGGCAAGATATTGCACCTTCGAGGTTCCCAAACCATATTATAATCCTGAAAATTCACGATATATTTTAAGTTTTACTTAAGGGTTTTGCAAATATCCTTTGTCTTGCCAATAACCAATAAATCGTATTATTCACATTATAAACACACCATTCATGAAAAATAAACTGCTCTTCACACTCCTCAGCGGGTTGATGATTTGCGCAATAAACCAAAACGGTTTTGCTCAATCTATCATCCGCCTGTCTTACAACAACTCCAACCCCATGGGACAAATGGGGGCCAATATTCGCCAAATGCACGGGGTAAGCCTTGAGTATAGTTATCAACTTCCACGCTCACCTTTTAGCATCGGTATCGACTTGGGATTTTCTAATTATGGAATCAAAAAAATCGATGATTTTACCGTAGTAGCTGAAGGACAAATGCCTAGTACATATGACCTCACGATTAGTAACAATACTTGTCATGCATTTTTTACTACACGTATGAACCTAACTCGCGCTGGTTTTGTACAGCCTTACCTGACGGCACGAGTAGGCGTACAAGAATACCATACCGACTTTACTCTCGAAAACCCCAACGTAAATCATACCACCGATTGTCCTGACCCAGTAGATGAGGGCGCAGTGTTGTCGGATGTAGCCATGGCGGCAGGTTTTGGTTTTGGGGTAAATATAGACCTTGGCAAAGCTTTCAAGTTTGATTTGGGTAAAAATAGAGTGCTTTTCAATGTAGAAGCCAATTATTTAGCCGGTGGTTCGGTTCAATACATGAGCCTAAATGCCCCTACTAATACGAATAGTACCCCTCGAAATACCGACATTCCTGGTTTGGCTCCTGGAGTACGCACCTTGAATCATCAATATCACTCAGGGAATGTATATCGTTCGGCCATCAGAATGTATGACATCAAAATAGGCGTAGGGCTTAGCTTCTAAGCAGGCTCCTAAATAAGCCAATCAACCACTCTAAATCTAGACATTGTCTAAATTTAGAGTGGTTGGTTTTTAGGGAGTATCCAAAAAATAACATACCCAATTAGTAGCCGTTCTTTCACGAATATATTTCGTTATTTTTATTGCCCGTAGCGCTGCTATGGGCGCAAAAAATAGCCTCATCTATCCGTAAAACCACTGGCTCTAATAGGGAGACTATTTATTACATCCTCCCTTACTACGCTTCCCCTCTTTTGGATTTCGTATTATTTTGATATAAAAAATCTCTACCTTTCTATAATATTTTTGCCATTCAATTACCCTCCTACTTCCACAAACAGTATACTATACTAAACACTATTCTTTATTTCGTAACCATTATTTTTTACATATTCATTACACCTATGATCAAAACTAAATTATTCCCGACATTGATGGGCCTTTTGATGTTATGCTCATTGCATAGCATCAGTTTTGCTCAATTTAGTATCCAGAAAAACTACTCCTTGTCGCGCCCGATGGGCCACATGGGCAAAGTCGCCTCAAACATGTTTGGGGCAAACCTTGGGCTTCATTATCAATTCAGAAATACACCGCTTAGCATTGGCCTGGAAGGAGGCTTTGGTTTTTATAACTATCATCGCATGGAAGGGCTCACCTTACAATACATGAACCGTTTACCACTACAAGGAACCTATGACTTGAACATGCATAGCACCAGCACTTATTACTTCTTGGTGCCTCGGGTTTATCTCAACAACAAAGGAATGGTTAAAACTTACCTCAATGCCCGGATAGGACGCATGCGCTACGCTACTCATTTTATCCTCCAGGACTCTGAGGCAGCTATGGATGAAACCCACGACGAATGTCCGGCTACTCCCATAGACGATGGTACAGTATTGAAGGGTGGTACTTGGGTGGCGGGAATTGGATTGGGTACCAGGCTAGATATCGTAGAAGATTTTTTCTCTATTAGTCTGGAAGTCAACTACCTTCGGGGAGGCATCACACCTCAACTTAGCCTGGGCGGACAACCAGTTGCCCAGACGACCCAAAATGACGACATACCAGGATTTGCATCTGGCATCACCCCGCTCAATCATGAATATTTTACCGGACAAGTACACCAGACTCCAGTACGAATGCTTGACTTCAGGCTGGGCTTGGTTTTTACGCTTCCTACAAATTAGATGAGCGCTTAATCTAATTTGTAAAAAACGCATTCTGAAAGGCCAAAAAAAGTCGACAATCACGTAATT
>CALDJV010000003.1 GCA_937899305.1 uncultured Cytophagaceae bacterium | reverse complement strand
AAATAAAAAATACAAAAATAACATTTTTAAAGTTTTACCAAGTTTTCAATACTATGAAATTTATGCTCAGTGGAGCTTCCTCTTTTAATCAGGACATTAGTAACTGGAATGTGGCTATGGTAACCGATATGAGTGGCCTGTTTGTCAATGCCGAAGCCTTTAATCAACCCATTGGTAACTGGAATGTAGCAATGGTAACCAATATGAGTAGCTTATTCTTCAATGCCCGCGTTTTTAATCAACCCATTGGCAACTGGAATGTAAGCAAAGTAACAGACATGGAGTCCATGTTTTCCAATGCCAGGGTATTTAACCAACCTATTGGTAATTGGAATGTAAGCAAAGTAACTGACATGGGGAGCATGTTTCAAGGCGCTGATGCTTTTAACCAACCTATTGGCAACTGGGATGTAAGCGAGGTAACCAACATGGAAACCATGTTTCGAGAGGCTGACACTTTTAATCAACCCATTGGTAGCTGGGTGGTAAGTAAAGTCACTAGCATGAGAGGTATGTTTGAAAATGCCAGGGCATTTAATCACCCCATTGGTAATTGGGATGTACGCAAAGTAACTAATATGAGCCAAATGTTTGCTTTTTTTGCGACGCTTGCCGATGCCCCACAAGGTAAAGTAAGACAAAGAACTTCGGGCAGTAACAGTAGTTTTAACCAACCATTGAATAATTGGAAGACGGATAATGTAATTAACCTGAGTTTTATGTTTTCGGGAGCCGATAGTTTTAACCAACCGCTCAATAATTGGTTTACTGGTAAGGTAAATAATATGAGTAACATGTTTCAGGGGGCTACTCACTTCAACCAAAACCTGGGTGATTGGAACATTACCGAAGTAACCGGTATGTCAAACATGTTATCTGGGTCTGGGTTAAGCCTGGGTAATTACGATAGAACCCTGACCGCTTGGGCAGCTCAGTTTGTAAAGTCTAATGTAAGACTAGGGGCTACTGGGCAAAAGTACTGTGCCTCAGAAACCAGCCGCAATACTTTGGCGAATACCAAAAACTGGATCATTACAGGTGATGTCAAAGAATGCCCCACCAACGATATAGAGGTACAAGTAGACGGTGTTGAGATAAGCAGTGGGGGCGTGGTAGATTTTGGCACCACACGCAGCCTCACCAAAACTGTGACCATTCATAATATTGGCGTAACAAGTGCAGTTGTGCTTTCTGGTGCTCCGCTGATCAGTGTAACCTCGGGTACTGCTTTTGCTGTTACTGAGCAACCCAATGCTTCAAGTATTGCACCGGGCGGTTCAGTTACTTTTAAAGTGACCTATACTGCATCTACCAACAATGACCTGGGCACCATCAGTATTTCTAGCAATGATCCCGACGAAGCCACTTATACAATTGAACTCAAAGGAGTTTTGGAAAAACAAGACCAAACCATTGTCTTCAACTTAGGCAACAATCCCACCAAGGCTTTTGGTGACGCAGCCTTTGATTTAATCGCCATGGGTGGAGCCTCGGGCAATGCGGTCACCTTTGCTAGTTCTAATGCCAATGTAGCCACTATTTCGGGCAAAACTTTGACCATTGTGGGAACAGGTACTACTATTATTACCGCGAGCCAAGCTGGGAACAATGCTTATAATGCAGCAGCTGACGTAACCCAAACCCTGACCGTAACCAAAGCAAATCAGACCATTACTTTTGATTTGGGGAACAATGCCAATAAAGCTTTTGGAGCAGCCAATTTTGATTTTACCGCCACGGGTGGAGCTTCGGGTAATGCCGTTACTTTTACCAGTTCTGATCCAAACGTGGCCACTATTTCGGGTAAAACTTTGACTATTGTGGGAGCAGGTACTACTACCATTACCGCAAGTCAGGCCGGGAATGATAATTACAATGCAGCAGCTGATATAACCCAAACCTTAACCGTGACCAAAGGAAATCAGACCATTACTTTTGATCTGGGAAACAATGCCAACAAAACTTTGGGAGCCGCCAATTTTGATTTAATTGCCACGGGTGGAGCTTCGGGCAATGCCATTACTTTTACCAGTTCTGACCCAAGTGTGGCCACTATTTCGGGTGCCACAGTCACGATTGTAGGGTTGGGTACTACTACCATTACCGCAAGTCAGGCTGGGAATAACAATTACAGTGCGGCAGTTGAAGTTACTCAAACATTGACGGTACAAAGTACCATTACTTCATTGTCTCAACAATTAAACTCTAGCAAAATCATTGTTTTTCCTAACCCCACAAGTGATATGTTAAGAATTGAAATTCCTCAAAAAACCGCTTATAATTACGTGGAGATTACCATACTAAATCAACAAGGGAAAAAGGTAATGTTTATGGGACGAGCCATCAAAAACGGACAAGTGGCCATTCCAGTAGAGACACTGGCTTCGGGACAATATTTATTACAAATCAACGCAGGGGGAGAAACCATTATGCATCGCATTGTTAAACTTTAGCACTACTTATTTTTTTTATGCAGCAACGAATGAAAGCATTATATATCATCCTGTTGGCAGCAGTTCTAGGATTGACTGCTTGCGGCAATAACAACTCGAATAATGATCCGGTTCCTGGTGGTACTACCAATCAGGAGTTGTTGAAAACCTGGAAAGTATCTATGGCATTGGAAGGTACTATCGATATTTCCAATGAGTTTAGTCAGTATCGCCTGACCCTGGAAGAAGCCAACAACAACAACAAATTTATTCTTGTACAGCGAGATGGCACCTCGCTTACCGGGAGTTGGGCCATCTCGGCTGACCAAACTACGATTACCCTCACCACCAATGGCAATACGATTACTTTGAGTGGGGTAAGCATTACCGCCAATGAGCTCAAATATACAACCGATGAGCAAGGTAAAACGGGCTTAGTCAATTTAAGTTTTACCTTGATTCCAGCTTAAAATAGCAAGAAAATCATACTACTAGACATTTTGGCTAAAGTGGACAGTGAAGACACTGCCCACGGCGCGGCCGCCTTCGTTTGTGTTTCTACAAACGAAAAATATCTAGTGGTATGCGAGAAAATAAGACTCAAGATCAAACTTAAAATTCAAAATCAGGTGGCTGGGTAAAATGGGTACCTGATTCTTTTTTTAAGGTATTATAAAACCAACTATCATGATAAATTCTAAAATGGTATTGCAATGGATGATATCTCTATTATTTGTTACCACAGTAGCAACCACCTCCATAGCACAGCATAAAATATATACTTCTCTAAGCGAAGCATTGCGTAATCCCGAGAAAGTGTATCACTTGAATTTGAGTCAAACGGGGCAAACAACATTTCCGGCAGGTATTTTTAAGCTTCGAAACTTACAGCAACTTGATTTATCAAACAATCAAATTACGATAATACCCAAAGAAATAACCAAGCTAAAAGAACTAAAAGTATTAGATCTAGGCGCTAATAAAATTACTTCAGTGCCCAACGAAATTACTCAATTGAATAAATTACTTATATTAAACCTTCGTCATAATAAGCTCAAAAAGCTACCTGAGGCTATTGGAACACTCAAGAAGCTACAAGAGATGAACCTGGCTCTTAATCAACTATCGAGTTTGCCAGCTTCTTTTGCCAAGTTAAATCTTTGGAATATAAACTTGAATAGCAACCGCTTTACCCAAGTACCCTCGGTATTACCAAAAATAACAAAACTGAAATCATTGAATCTGGGTGGGAACTCTATCGAAAAGTTTCCTGATGAACTCTGGAACCTGAACAAGTTGGAAAGTTTGACTTTGAATCATTTGCGATTGGGAGGTTTCCTTGAGTTAGTTCAAACAAGGCTCAAAACGTTTCCAGTAGGAATATTGAGGCTAAAAAACCTACGCCACCTTGATTTGTCACTCAATGACATTATTACCATACCTAAAGAAATTGCACAACTAAAGAAACTAGAAATATTAGAACTAAGCTTCAATAAAATCACTTCAGTGCCCAACGAAATTGCACAACTAAAGAAACTAGAAATATTAAAACTACATTATAATAAATTCACTTCGGTACCCGAAGAAGTTACTCAATTTCATAAGTTAAGGATATTGGATCTTTCTTTTAATAAGATCAAAAGTCTGCCTAAAAGCTTGGGTAAGCTCAAAAATTTAGAACAGTTAAAACTGTCAGGTAACTTCTATCTTAGTAGCTTGCCGAAATCTATTGGTAAACTAAAGAAATTAAAAGTGCTTTACTTGACTATGAATCGGTTATCGAGTTTACCTGCTTCTTTTGCCAAGCTAAATCTGTCGTGGTTAAGGTTGAATTACAATCGTTTCACTGAAGTACCCTCTGTAATACTCAAAATGAAGCAATTAGAATTGTTATACTTAGGCTTAAATCCTATCAAAGAGATTCCTGATGAAATAGAAAATTTGAAAAACCTAGTGAAATTGACTCTGAATGATTTAAAACTGACGGCCGTCCCCAACGGGGTGTTTAAACTTTCAAAACTAGAAGATTTATCCTTGGACAATAACAAAATTAAGGTGTTTCCTATTCAGTTGACCAAGCTACAGAGTCTTCGGAGACTTTTGATAGAAGGAAACCTTATAAGCACACTACCTGATGAGATTGTAAGGTTTAAAGATCGTGAGAAAACAGCATCTTGGATAAAAATTTACCTGGATCGCAATCGCTTTACCGCCAATGAAAAGGAACGGCTCAAAAAATTAATGGGGAACAGGATTCGTTTTTAATTAAACAAGATATGGCAAATCAAACCTTACCCACGCTAGTGCGGTATGTTTATGAGTGTGGATGGATCACAAGCGAGGACGTTTTCGCTAGCCTGGGACTTCCTCTTTTCTTCAACCAAACATAGTGAACTCACCAACGGTAATCTTGATTAGATTTCGTTAATGATCATTTTTCTGCTAACTTAATGACATTGGGCTATTGGTAGTGTCTTCGGTACTCACTTTAGCCAAAATATCTAGTAGTATAGTAGTCTACCTAAACTAATAGAGACTCTTTTTTACTTAATTTATTATTTATTTGTTTTCATGATATCTCAAAGGCGTTATACGCAATGCAATGCCTTGGTTGATATTTGAGTAGGTAGAAACGTATTATTAATTTCAATGAAAATGATCCGAGTTCAGACTTTATTACTATCCACCTTATTTTTCTGTTTTTTAGGTACTTATCACCTAAAAGCACAAGTTACATTAGTCAAAGACATCAACCCTGGAGCAAGCAATAGTGGGCCCAAGGGCATGTATGTGTTTGAGGGTAAAATTTACTTTTCGGCTTATGACCCAATACACGGGCGGGAAATTTGGTCGACCGATGGGACTGAATCAGGTACCCAAGTGATCAAGGATGTGCGGCCTGGAGCTTCTAACAGCGATCCAATCAGTTTTTTTGGGTGGAATGGCAAGGTCTATTTTTTTGCCTTCGATGGTACCCATGGCTACGAACTATGGAGTACCGATGGTACCGAGGCAGGCACGCAACTGGTGAAAGACATTGTACCCGGTACAGGAGGCACCAAAGTCACCAACCTGGTTGTCTACAATAATAAATTGTATTTTTTGGTAGAGGATCAAGACACTAAAGTAGAGCTGTGGGAGAGTGATGGTACTGGCATGGGCACCCAATTAGTGAAAAAGATAAATATTACCTCGGGAGAGCAAAATACATCTTCGGACATCATTGTGTATAATGGAAAAATCTATTTTGGAGTAAACGGAAATAACCAGTTGTGGCAAAGCGATGGTACAACTGCAAACACAGTATTCATCGAAAATCCCCGTTCGGTAGGAGTTGATCGGTTCGAGATTATTAATAACAAGTTATACATCAGTAAAAATGGTATTTACACTTTGAATGCCGCTTCGGAAATTGTAACTGTTTCTACTTCGGTATCATTGGGCCCCAAGTATACCTGGAATACCAAGCCTCATTTTGTGTTCAATAAAAAAGGCTACTTGTTAGATACCAACAATGATACGGCAACGCGAACTTCTTTCCCAGAGCATTTTTCAAGTGATCCCATCAATTTTAATGGAGCATTGTATTACGGTAATATAGTAGAAACACCCCAGGGCGATGTATCTTACTTGTATAAAGTAGTTTATGATGAGGTAACTAGGGTATTGACACTGGATGCTTCCTGGCGTGTACCAAGAGCCTTTATACCCGTGGGGGATATACTGTGCTTTGCCTCCAGTGATAAAATTTGGCGTACCAATGGAACTACCGAAGGAACGGCGATGGTGACCGATTTTTTACAATCACCAGAGATGGTCGTATTGAATGGTCAGTTGTATGCAGTGAGGGCTGAATACAATGGAGTAGGGGAAGAATTGTATCAAATAAATTTGGTAACCCCCACCGTTACTGAGTTTGCGCCTAGTCAAGCCGAAGCAGGAGATACCGTGACAATTAAAGGAACGAACTTTACCAACGATCCAGCGAATGTGAAGGTAAAAGTTGGGGTGATCAGGGCAACTATAATTTCTATTACCGATACTGAAATAAAGATCAAAGTTCCTAATGCAGCGTACACCAGCAAAATTTTAGTAGACGTACTCGGAGACAAAGCATATAGTTCAGAAGTTTTGACGGTTCTTCCCAAAATTAATTCAGTAGAACCTAATCTTGGCCGAGTAGGAACCGAGATTAAAATCAAGGGATTGGGATTTGCTCCTTATCGAAGTTACATCTATAGCAAAGGTGGACCCATCTACAATCCACCAGATAGCATCAACATCGTGGAGTTCAATGGAGTACAGGCAGTAGTGGGCAAGGCCGATTACAATGAAATGACGGTAAAAGTACCTGATGGGGCCACTTCTGGCCTGATTAAAGTAACCGTAAATGGGGTTCCAGCCACGAGTGCCAATCCATTTATAGTGGTGAATAACAATCCTCAAATTACTAATTTTACCCCATTGCAAGGCATCACCGGGCAAGAGATGACCATTACCGGAAGTGGTTTTATACCCAATGACTTTATTAACAACAAAGTGTTTTTTAATGGAACGATTAGGGCCTGGGTGATGAGTGCTACCGCGACCGAATTGAAATTAAAGATACCTCGGGGAAATATTACTGGTAAAATTACGATTCAGTTGGGGCCAGATAGATGGGGATACAAAACCACCAGCAATGAAGTATTTACGGCATTACCCAATATCATTTTCACTCCTAAATCGGGCATTCCTGGTGATACCATTACTTTGGGTTATTCAAATTTCTTATTTAGTCCGGTAATCAGCGAAAATACAGTCAAATTCAATGGAGCCGAGGCGGTCTTGACCTATGCTGCTACCAATCAACTGAAGGCAGTGCTACCCGAACAGGCAACCACTGGTAAATTAAGTGTAACAGTAAATGGAACTGAGGTAACCAGCGCCGAAGACTTTACCGTAAAAGAGAGGCCACCCGCCAGTGTTTCATTGTCTCCCTCATTTGGCGTTGCCGGAGACATCGTTATTATCAATGGGGTGAATTTTTCATTTAGTCCGGTAGCCAGCGAAAATATTGTGAAGTTTGATGGAGTCATCGCCCCGATTTCCAACGCCAGCGTAGATCAATTGGTGGTATTGGTGCCCAGTCGAGTAACCACTGGCAAAGTAAGCGTCACCGTGGCTGGAAATACCGCCACCAGTACCCAGAATTTTGTAGTGACCAGCGATCCCACTAGCTTGTCCCAGACCCTTACTCAGGGTAAGCTCACCCTTTACCCCAATCCAGTTTCAGAACTCCTTGAGCTAAAGTTGGTTGGGGCCGCATTTGATGAGTTACAAATCATACTCTTCGATGTCAAGGGTCAACAGGTATTGCAAAGTGCCCTCACCTTACAAAATGGGACTACTACGCTAAATTTGAAAGGGCTGACTTCTGGTAAATACATCCTGAAAATACAAGCGGGTGAAAAAACAATCAGTCGTAGCATTTGGAAGCGATAAGGACTTGAAAAACTATAAAAACAAAACCCTCGACTCCAAAGAGCCGAGGGTTTTTTATATAGATTCTTGCAAAGAACCATCAATGATTAAACATCAATTACGCTCCACAAGACAAACACTCATCGTCGTCTAATGAGCAAGCTTGTCCGTTTGCATTGTATTCATCTGACATATTACTAACAGCACTAGAAGAAGCACTACCATTTTGGGCAGAAACTGAGGCGGTAGTGGCCACTGGTTCAGACTGCCCTTTAAGCTTTCCCGCGCTTTGCTCCTCTTGGTATTTTTTCTCTACCGTAAACTTAATTGCTTCGGCAGCTGCCTTGGTACGTAAGTAATAAGTTCCGGTTTTGAGGCCTCTTTTCCAAGCGTAGAAGTGCATCGAAGTCAATTTTCCAAAAGTTGGGTTTTCCATGTGGATGTTCAAACTCTGACTTTGGCAAATAAACGCACCACGGTCGGCAGACATATCGATGAGGTTTTTTTGCTTGATTTCCCAAACCGTTTTGTAGATATCCTTTAGGTTTTGAGGAATCTCAGGAATACTTTGGATCGAGCCATTGGCCGCTTTGATGCGGTTTTCCATGTCCTTGTTCCACAAGTTCAATTCTACCAAATCGTTGAGTAAGTGCTTGTTGACTACCACAAACTCTCCTGAAAGTACCCGACGAGTATAAATGTTTGAAGTATAAGGCTCAAAGCACTCGTTGTTACCCAAAATCTGAGACGTAGAGGCAGTAGGCATTGGGGCAAGCAATAATGAATTGCGTACTCCGTTTTCTTTGATGCTTTTGCGTAAGCCTTCCCAATCCCAACGGTTAGACTGAGGAGTAACGCCCCACATATCAAACTGGAAAATGCCCTCTGAAATTGGTGAACCAGGGTAGCTTTCGTATGGTCCGTACTCTTTGGCTTGTTCCATAGAGGCCGATAAAGCCGCAAAATAGATGGTCTCAAAAATGTCTTTGTTCAAACCCTTGGCTTCCTCTGATTCAAACGGCATGCGCAACATCATAAAAGCATCCGCCAAACCTTGTACCCCAATACCAATTGGACGGTGACGTAGGTTGGAGTTTTCGGCTTCTTTGACTGGATAGTAGTTAATGTCGATGATTTTGTTGAGGTTACGAGTCACCACTTGAGTAACTTCAAACAACTTTTGGTGGTCAAATTTACCATCAATCACAAACTTAGGCAGGGCAATAGAGGCCAAGTTACACACTGCCACTTCGTCTTTACTGGTATATTCCAGAATTTCGGTACAAAGGTTACTACTTTTGATCGTTCCCAGGTTTTTTTGGTTAGATTTCAAGTTAGAAGCATCCTTGTACAACATGTAAGGAGTGCCAGTTTCGATTTGTGACTCGAGAATTTTAAACCACAATTCCTGGGCTTTGATTACCTTGCGAGCGCGCCCTTCGAGCTCATACTTTTCGTATAATTCTTCAAATTCTTGTCCATAAACATCCTGCAAACCAGGTGCTTCATTGGGGCAAAACAACGACCAAGTATCATCGTTTTCTACCCGTTTCATAAACAAGTCCGACAACCACATTGCGTAGAACAAATCTCTTGCTCTCAATTCTTCCTTACCGTGGTTTTTCTTCAAATCCAAAAATTCGAAAATATCGGAATGCCAAGGCTCTAAATATACCGCAAAAGCACCTTTACGCTTACCACCGCCTTGGTCTACGTAACGAGCGGTATCGTTGAACACCTTCAGCATAGGGATAATCCCATTAGATGTTCCGTTGGTACCTTTGATGTACGAACCAGTAGCGCGTATATTGTGAATAGAAAGTCCTATTCCTCCCGCTGATTGCGAGATTTTGGCGCATTGTTTCAACGTATCGTAAATTCCTTCAATACTGTCGTCTTGCATCGTAAGCAAGAAACAGCTGCTTAGCTGAGGTTTAGGAGTACCCGCATTGAAAAGGGTAGGCGTTGCGTGGGTAAACCACTTGCCCGATAACAATTCATAAGTCTCCAGTACCCGGTCTACATCATCACCATGAATACCTACCGATACCCGCATCAACATGTGCTGAGGTCGTTCGGTTACTTGGCCGTCCATTTTGAGCAGATAAGAACGCTCCAGGGTTTTAAAGCCAAAGTAATCGTAGTTATAGTCACGATCATAAATGATAGAAGAGTCCAAAAGAGCCGCATTTTTTTGAATTGCCTCAAAGGTTTCATCTGAGATCAAACCAGCCTTGTCCCCAGTTTTAGGGTCAATGTATTCATAAAGGTCCTTCATCGTCTTAGAGAAAGACTTAGAAGTTGTTTTATGAAGGTTAGAGATGGCTATGCGAGCTGCCAAAATCGCATAATCAGGGTGTTGTACGGCCATTGTCGCCGCGGTCTCCGCCGCCAGGTTATCCAACTCTACTGTAGTCACCCCATCATAAATTCCGGTGATTACTTTTTTGGCAACCTCTACTGGCTGTACATAGTTACGAGCCAGGCTGTACGACAATTTCTCAATACGGGCAGTAATTTTATCAAATCTTACAGACTCTCGTCTGCCGTCGCGTTTAATTACTTGCATATGTTAGCCTCTTTTAAGGTATATCTACGGTTTAAAAATCTTTTATAAGTTACAACTATATTGCTAAACTTACAAGCCAAGAAATAGTTTTGCCAAAATTAGTTTAGCAGAACTAATTGAAAACTAGACAGTTCTCAACGTGAAAATTTCATTAAAAAAAAGTAAATTTTACATCAATTATTCTTGATTAAAACTTTCTCTCAAGAATATTATTTGGTGTTGATAGGGGAGTCATTACTAACCCATTGGTAATAAGTTAGTTAATGGATACATCATTTGTATGTAAGCCTAATTGATTGATTATAAGGTATATATGAGTATTATGTTTATGCTTGCATTGTCAATACTTTGCCTCCTTCATTTGAATATTGTACACAAATGCTCCCCAACTTTGCAAATATGAAGGTAATGTTTTGTAAGTATTGAGAGTTTCAATTTCGCAAATTTAAATTTACATTGAGCAGAAAACCCCGAGGTCAAAAACTACTCCAGAAAATGGAGAAAGTCAATCCTGGGGAAAGCTCCCGATTTTTTTTTGAAACGAATATAAACTTACAAAAAACACCTTGATCGAAGCAACTTTTCGAAGGTGTTTTCGCTGGTTGGAGATTCCGAAAAAAGGGTGAAGTAAGCGGTTTTTTTTTGAGTATTGAGACTGAAACGCCTGATAACCAAAGCCTCTGTTTTATGGAAAACCTGCTTGAAAAAAAATGAGAAAAGGGACTATTTTTTTTCAAAATAAGCAGGGAAAAGACTGAAAACCGAACCGGAATATTTTTTGAGTATTCAAAAAAAAAAATGTTGGATTGCGATCAAATCCGCTTTTTGAAATAATTACTACAAATGTTTTTTTGTGAAGCCAAAAAAGTCTACTTTAGTAAGTTTAACCAAACTAAAACAAGGTAAGAAACTCCTAAAACGCTCGACTTTTCCATTTCCTAAAAACACTCATTCACAAATGATCAAATATGAGAAAGTTTCAAAATAAAATGATAAAATACAGGCAACCCATTTTGCTTCCCGTTTTCAAATCAGCTCGACAATGGTTAGGAGTTGTTTTGAGCCTATTCCTGGTATTCCCAAGTCAAGCTTTTCAATCTATTCCTCCGGCTTTGCCTTATCATTCGGCTACCCTCAAAAAAATCCCTCAAGTTTTAGATCAAAAAAAACAAGCTTTTGACAAAGCCGAGATTATTTATCCTCAATTTGATGGTGCTTCCAAAGCTTCCGCAGATCTAAATAAACAACTAAAATCATTGTTTATAACCAAGGCCGAGGAAATGGTGATCAAAGTGCGGGGGTTGAAAAATGCCCAAGGGCTTTACTTTCTTTCGGGTGATTTTAAAGTCCATTTTAACCGCTACAACTTTGTAGCCTTTGAGATGCACCTGTATACCCAATATCCCAACCAAGAAATGCTGAATGAGCAAATCTATCACTTTAGTTATAATGTGGTTCAGGCCAAAAAACCATCTTTCTTGGAGGTATTTGAAGTGCCCGATCCGGTAGCTTGGCAAAACAAGTTAAAAGCAATGGTTGGACTGGCCCCCGAAACCAAAATTGAGGTGGAAATAGATGACTTCTATGTCATGCCTCAAAGCATTGTACTGGATTTGCGTTACGGCGAAGAAACCAAAACCATGAAAGGAACGTACCAAGATTTGAAGATTTGGTATTACCTGAAACCCCAGGCTGCTTACAAATTTTTGAATGGGGGAGTGCCTAGCCAACCAATTGTGAAACAAACCACACCTGCCGCAGTTATTTCTGAAAATCCGATGGTTACCAAACCTACTACCCAAACAATAATTCCAAAGCCAGATAGTTTGGTGGTAAAAGATACCGTGGGGACTTACCCTTCTAAAACTACGTCTGTTCCCGTGATGCGCCGTAAATCCCATGTGGTACACGTTAAAGAAACCCTTTCTAAAATATGCCGCAAATACAAAGTGAGCCGAGAGGATTTTCGTCGCTGGAATGGCATGGCATCAACGAGCAACAAAGTATTGGCGGATCAACTGTATTATGTAGCACCTCCTATTGCCCGAGCAAAGTATTTGGCTCAGGAAAAGGATGGCATATTGAGTATTTGCAAAAAGTTTGATATTCATCTGTCAGAGTTTCTTCGTTGGAACCACCTCGAGAAGGGGGACGAACTGTTGATAGAACAAGCTTATTTTGTGAGCCCTCCTATACAAAAAACGTTGGACCCAAGTACCCCTCATATAAAAGAGACCAAGCCAGAAAAACCAATTGTAAAACGGCCTGTCATTACTAAGAAAAGAAGGTTTATCAAGGTACGTCGAGGAAACACCATTGGTGGTATTTGCCTGAAGTATAAAATTACATCAGATGATTTTCGCCGTTGGAATGGCCTGAGTCGTGAGGCAAAAATTTACGTGGGCAAACGATACTGGATAAGTGAACCAGTAGAACGTCCCGCTTATCGAGCTAAAAAAGACCTGGATATTGCTGGGGTTTGTGCCTACTTTGAAATTCACCCGACCGAGTTTTTACGTTGGAACCACCTGGGTGAGGAAGATCAATTACTGGCTGGGAAATTCTACTGGGTGAGCCCTCCCAAAGACCGGGTGTTGCCATTGGATGAATCTACTACGGTTACTCCTCCGAAAATAAAAAAAGAAGTAGAAAATCCTCAGAAACCACCAAAAGCCAAAAGACGATTTATTAAAGTACGGCGCGGAGATACCTTGAGCGAAATTTGTCTTCGTTATAAAATCACCAAGGCTGATTTCCGTCGTTGGAACAACCTCGGGCGCAACTCTAAAATTTATGCTGGCAAACGCTATTGGATTAGCCCACCCGTGAAATAAATGTTCAGGAATTGTTACCTGGGTTGAATTTGTATAATTCAAATTTACTACTTGTGCTGGATATTTGTTGATATCAGCAAACATCCAGCATTACTACACATAAAATAACCAACTGGTGCTTACTGCTGATACCACATAGCTTGAAAAAAGATCTTGTGCTCAATTCAAGCATGTTGGTGCTTTGTCCAAGCCTTTGGATATAAATGCAGTGAGGTAGCCTACCCTAAAATCACTTGTTTGGATAACTTTTAGCCTGATTTCTTATATTTTCATAGAAGCCTATTTTTGAGTTATTTGACTGATTTAGCCTGTTTTTTGGTCGATATGTATCCATCATTAGTCTGTTTTTTACCTTTCTTTACATATGGTTTATCAAATGATCGAAACTCGATAAACTATACTCAGTACCTTATTTATCAAAATATACAAAATTGTGTTTTCTGTAGAGCAGACCTCATCGTAGATACAATGATTTGGTAAATAATTCTTGCAGTTTCATTCATCCCATCCTACAGCATTCATTGTCCACAACAACCTTTGTAAATGTTCAAAATAAGCCTTCATTCCTAAATGGAATTACTACGAGAAACGAAGTGTAAGGTAGATTAAATAGAACTAAACCTAATAATTACCAAGAGGGAAATAATACTAAAATGATGGAGTACATCCGAAAAGAAAATACCCAAGAAAATGATGGGGCTGGTAAAGTGCAGGAAAAATTGAATGCAGGGAACACTATTAAGGCAAAACAAAGTGGTAGGCCCGTAAAAACTACCCGCGAAAGTAAATTGGGCCCTAAGTCAACGAAACAAGGTAGTAAACCAGTGATACAAGCCAAGTTTGGTCAGGTATTACAAAGAAAATCTGCTCCTAAGGAGGAAGAACCGCCAGGAAAGCATAAAGTAACCTCAGGAGAAAGCATACAAACCATTTGCAAGCAATATAGTATTTCGGAAGAAGAGTTCAAGTATTGGAACAGGTTACCTAATGACAAATTGAAAACGGGGGCGGAATATTTTGTGGCGCCTCCCGCTCAGCACAAAGTACAACCAGGAGATACTTTAGCCCAAGTTGCCAAGATGTATCGTATCTCGATAAGTGAATTAAAAAAATTGAATGGATTATCATCAGATGAGATCAATATACCCGTACTGAAGACTACCAGCAACTATTCAGAAGCTGGTGGTAGCACTGGTAGTGAGGCTCCGTCTTCCAAGCCTCCTATGAAATCGTCAACCACGCTATTTACGCCTACAAATGCTAGGCCTACGGTCAATGCGAATTCGGGCAATACGAGTTCAGGCACTGTTGCAGAGCCTACCCGCCGAGTCCCAGTGGAGCAACAGCAAGTGATTGTAGACAAAACGACGAGTGATGTAGCTACGACCAAAGAAATCCCACCTGTAAAATCAATCAGTGACCCTACGATCAAAGGAACGGTGGGCAACATTCTTAATAAAGGAGTGACGCCAACCGCTACCAAGGAAACGATCACCACCAAGGAGGAAGTAGTGGTGAAAGACGATACCAAATCGGGCGAAGATTCAGAATCAAAGGTCGTTAAAACCGAGGTGAAACCAACTGCCAAACGC
>CALDJV010000002.1 GCA_937899305.1 uncultured Cytophagaceae bacterium | reverse complement strand
TAACTGCTATTTCCACGAAGGGTTCTGTAATTTAAAAGGCCAAAGTCGAGCTTAGAACAAAGAATATAAGTTAAGTAACACATCAAGGAATTACAAGCCCTCAGAAAGCTTATTGTTTTTAAGAGTTTGTTTAAATGAAACTCCAGTTTGGTTATCAATTGAGTTGAAAGCGAAGCAACAGCGCGATGGAGCACTGTTTTGGTCTAAACCCGTTTTTAACTCTGAAAATAAAATTTAAACAAGCCTTGAGTCATTCTTGATAAATACGACAATCATATATGGGGTTTATTGACTGGCTTGTTTTGGTGGCATTTTTCGCGTATACACTGTGGGATGGCCTTCGTAAAAACAAAGAGACTAAAAACGTTGAAGATTTACTACTGGCCAATCGGAGCATGCCTTGGTGGGCCATTGGGCTTTCGGTTATGGCTACCCAAGCCTCGGCCATTTCATTTGTAGGCACTACTGGCCAAGCCTACACGCATGATATGCGATTTATCCATATCTACCTAAGCGTTCCGCTGGCCATGATAATCTTATCGGTTACCCTGCTCCCCTTCTACAATCGCCTCAAGATTTTCACGGTATACGAAGCCCTCGAACATCGCTTTGGTTTGCGGGTGCGGCTTTTTACCAGTTTTTTGTTTTTATTATCGCGAGGCTTGTCTATGGGGCTTACCATTGCTGCCCCAGCTTATGTACTTTCGCTCATTTTAGAAGTTCCCCTCAGCTCTACCATTGTAGTCATTGGCATAGGCGCTACGATATATACCGTATTTGGCGGCATTACTGGGGTCATTCGCACCGATATCAAGCAAATGGTGTTGATGATGGCCGGTTTGATATTTTGTTTTGGTTGGATCTGGTGGAAACTCCCTAAAGAAGTGGGCCTCAAAGGTGCGATGCACTTGGCGGGGGCCATTGGCAAACTCCAAACCATTGACTTTAAATTTGATCCTTCCGAGAAATACAATGTTTGGAGCGGAGTATTGGCCGGAATCTTTTTGATGTTGTCTTATTTTGGTACTGACCAATCCCAGGCCCAACGCTACCTGACTTCTAAATCATTACGCGATGCGCAGGGCTCGCTCATGATGACCGCCTTTGCCAAGGTGCCTATGATGTTTTTGATGCTGTTATTGGGCGTACTGTTGTATGTATTTTATATTTTTCAGGATGCACCTGTATTGTTTATTCCAGACAAACAAGCTCAAACTACAGTCATCGAACAGGAATTTAACAAAACACATCGGCAGCGTAAACTTGCCGCTCAAGCTTACCTCAAAAATCCTCAAAACCAAGCAATCAAACAGCAATTTATTCAAGCAGATCAGCAGCTCCAACGTCTTCGACAAAACGAAATGATCCGGCAACAAGAGCGCTCGGGGAAAGAAAGAAATGACACCAACTATATTTTACCCTACTTTGTGCTCACCCAAATGTCCACCGGGCTCATTGGGTTGATTGTAGCGACTATATTGGCCGCCGCGCTCTCTAGCATCGATAGTGGACTCAATTCATTGGCCTCCAGTACGGTCATCGATTGGTACCAAAGGCTGAGTCCGACCGAAAAGTCGGATCGTTTTTTACTCAATGCTTCGAGAATGGCCACGGCTGGATGGGGAGTTTTTGCCGTACTGGCCGCCCTGGCATATGGTGAGACCGACTCAATTGTGGAATTGGTCAATAAAGTAGGCAGCTATTTTTACGGGGCCATTTTAGGTGTATTTGCGCTGATATGGATCAAGCCCGACAATGGCTGGGGTGCTTTAGTGGGGCTAATGCTTGGGATGTTTACCGTATTTTTGTTCGATAATTTGTACCTCCATCCTGCTACTCAAACTTATCACTTTTTTGCCAGTAGTCCTGCTCATCAAAAAGCCCTTTCTTACCTTTGGCTCAACCCCATTGGTACTTTTTCGGTCATCTTTTGGGGCGTTTTCATTGGATTATTGTCACGCAATAAGTGACGTATTAGCAATCATCAACTATGTTTAGCCCATTTTACAAAAAAATAAGTTAAGTATTAAGACATAATTATTGTATTCTTAAGTAAGAGTAAATAGTTGATTTATAAGCTTTTGTAAAACCTCATATTTCAAACTAATTTTATCCCCATACTTAACTGTAAAAAGTCTGGTACTAAATAGGTGATATTTTAAAGCCTACTGAATTTACTTGCACACCCAGAAATCAGGAAATTGCTGAAGTATTAAAATAAAAAGTGACTTTACCGAATGTCGCAAAGTCACTTTTTGTTTGAGTCATATTAACAATAGTCCATAGCATTCAGCCCATAGTCCACTGCCAACTCGAGCGAATATTTACGCTATTCATCACTGTAAACCAATGGTTTATGTCAAAATTGTTGCCCCCCTTTATTTAAAAAAAGGTTTCGGTAGTATACCTAAACGCGTAGTGAATTCATTTTCAAATTCATAACCAACTTTGACTAAAATCACTGTGGAGTATTGATTGAATAGCCTTACTATTTTCCCTTGGTTATCAAAGTAATGTCTACTCTACGGTTTTTACTTCTTCCAGCCTCAGTAGTATTGGGCACCAATGGTTGGTTCTCACCTTCACCTCGCACCTCAATTGTATTTTTGAGTCCTTTGGTTGCCAAATAAGCCTTGACTGCTTTAGCACGCTCTAGAGATAGTTTTTGATTGTCCGCTTGTTCGCCCAGATGGTCGGTATGCCCAGTAATCCGTAGTTTGACTTGGGGCTGATTGGCCAATTGCTTGATCAATTCATCCAACTTGGGTAACATTCCGGGGTTTAGCACTGCACTGCGGTAGTCAAATACCTCGCTTCTGATTTCGCCAGCCAACTTGGTAAAGTCAGGCTCATTGATTTTAACTGGAGGGCACCCCTTCAATTCCGCCAAACCGGGTACTTGAGGACAAGCATCCTCTTTATCAGGCACACCATCTTTATCGGTATCTGGGCAACCCTTGAACTCCGGCAATCCCGCTATTTGAGGGCAAGTATCATCTTTATCGGGAATGCCATCTTTATCGGTATCGGGACAACCCTTGAACTCCGGCAATCCCGCTATTTGAGGGCAAGCATCGTCTTTATCAGGAATGCCATCTTTATCAGTATCGGGACAACCCTTGAACTCTGGCAATCCCGCTATTTGAGGGCAAGCATCATCGTTATCAGGCACACCATCTTTATCGGTATCCGGACAACCCTTGAACATTGCCAACCCGGCTATTTGAGGGCAAGCATCGTCTTTGTCAGGAATGCCATCTTTATCGGTATCGGGACACCCCTTGAACTCTGGCAACCCCGCTACTTGTGGGCAAGCATCCACTTTATCGGGTACCCCATCCTTATCAGTATCTTTGGGAGCGCGACGTTTCAATACTTTACGAATGCCTAAATGTATCTCGGGAGAACCACTCTGCCACGCCTGACTATTGGCTCCTAGCCCCAAGTCATAACTAAAAGAAACAAAATAAGCGGGCTGATTCCACTCTAGCGACAAGGTAGTAGCCCCATTGGAGTTATACCAAACCCCCGAACCTATATTTCCTTTTTTGAGAAAGTTAGACGAAGATGTTCCCCAATGGTAACGAAACCAGGCTCCCCCCCGGACAAAAGTGCTGTTGTTCAGGTTTTCGACTTGAATATTAGGAGTAATGCTCAATTTTTCGCTCCGAAATACCCGATAACCCGCCGAAAAGTTAAGCCTACGAGCCAATTGTACTTCCGGGTTGGCATTGTCCAAAAAACTTCCCTTGGGTTCATTTAGGTTATGCGTAGCAATTCCTAAAAACAAAATGGGGAGTCCCTCTTCGTCGGTTACATGACCATACAATCCACCCGCAAAAGACAACATATTGAGGTTGTCTTGCTGAAAATTTTCTCCAATTCCTCCTCCGCTGGTAATTTGGTTTCCAGTAACAAACTGGTTCATGTCTATTCTGCGGGAAAAATACCCTACCTGGGTTCCTGCACTCAATTGAAACGGATATCCTTTAAAATTGCCCAATTGTAAGTTGTAGGCAAGCGCCAACATTACCCCTTGGTTAATAAACAATGTTCCTTCCTGGTCTTGCAAAACCGATAGCCCAATGCCAGCCCTTTGCGCACGTTGGGTGCTTTTCAGAAAGGGATAGATGAGCGATAGCATGGGAGTACTATATTTTTGTCCGCTCAATGAGCGTTGTTGGCGAAAGCTAAAAATCCCTTGTAAGGCATCGCTACTGGCCACCAAGGCTGGGTTAGTCAAAAAAGGAGTTTGATGATATTGCGAAAAGTTGAGGTTTTGAGCCGAAGCAGTCGCAATCCAACAAAAGCTTATCCACCATAGTATTGTAGTTCTCTTAAATGTCATATTTTTGTGTGTTTCTATTCCCAATAATTAGCGTAATAAATAGATTTCTCCAGTTTTTCTGGTCAACTTTTGTCCATCCTGAAAGGTACCACTCAATAGCCAAACATAGGTTCCATTGGGTAACTTCACTCCATTTGCTTCTCCATTCCATCCGGTTTGGGTTACTTCGTTTAAGTTGTTACTACTGTATACTAACTGGCCTTGGCGATCATAAATTTTTAGTGTTACCTCTGCCAAATTAGAGGCATAGATCAAAAAGCGATCGTTGTTGCCATCGTTGTTAGGGGTAAACAAGTTGGGGACATCTACCTTATTCTCTACTCCATTTCCGTTGAGGGTCAATGTATAGGTACCTTCGTCGGGATCATCACTGACAATGGTCAGGGTGGCCGTTTTAGCACCAGTACTGGTAGGGCTAAACTGCACCGTAAAGTCTTGATTTCCACTGGCCGCAATGGATGATGTAATGTTGGTTTGTACCAAAGTAAAATCAGCCGCATTGGTTCCTCCCAAAGCAATCAAACTCCCTGTGGTACCAGTAAGGGTCAAGGTACCTGTGCCTATATTCTCCAAAGTAAAGGTGGTTACTGGAGACGAAGTGTTGGTGGTGATATTGCCAAAATCATAACTACCTC
>CALDJV010000001.1 GCA_937899305.1 uncultured Cytophagaceae bacterium | reverse complement strand
CTTAAAACCTTCTACATCAAAGTAGATAATTTGCATCCCAGCATTGTAAAAAGGAGCCTCAATCATCAACTTCTTGGCCTTTTTCAACTTATTGATGAATTGTTGGGCATTGCCCAGAAATATCGTAGTAAGCGAACCATCATTGGCACTAGAGTAAGTGTAATTCAATGGTTTTTCATTATCAAATTTTACCCTTACGGTACGGTTGTCCATGATGCTGGGTATAAATTGCCCCTTAGATACGGTCAATAATATCTCGTTGGCCTTGCCCATGTTGCGTACCAATAGGGTAAAGGTAGAACCACCTTGGTATGGAACATCAAATTCAATTTTATTGGTAGAGGTCGTGTAATTGAAATAGCGTTTTTCGCCCGACATTTTGTCCTCCGTTTCTTCACTTGTCCAGTTTACTTTTGGTTTTTCTTCGTCTTTGGTACCTGTACTTGTTTCACTATTATTTGTTTTGTTGTCTTTGCTCTCTTCGGTGTCGTCACTACTGGCCATAGCCAATACCACAAAAAGTCCTACCAACATCAAAGAAGCAAAGGTTTGAAAATACTTTTTCATAATGATTTGTTTACGTTTAATTTGTTTTCTACTTTGTCTAATTACAGTATAACCTTCTCACTATCAAAATCTTACAGAATAAGACTGTACTACAGTGAGTAAATATTCTATCTTAATTATTTCGTTGAAAGTTTCTTATTGACCAACAGGGCAGTTTGATCTTTTTGTATCAAAAATACTTGGGGTAGCACACCTCCCAAGAGGTAAAACACCATATCTAAGGGGTCGAATCGGCCTGGGGTGATCCGAAATAATTGGAGTACCTCTACACCAAGGATACACAAGGCTACCAAGGAAATCCAAAAGTAGGGCTGCTTGGAATGTGTATGCCTCCATAAATAACATATGGCACACCCATACGAAAACATCCAAAGCCCATCAGGAAGAGAAAAAAGGACCCATTCTGGAATGTGAGATACATAAGGAATGGTATAACTCCTGATAGACTCCACAAAATGTCCTAACCCAATCAAGTCAATCCAGTTAAATAGAATGAGTGTATTTGATCGAAAACATACGTAGATCAACCCACCTACTAGCAAAGAACTGATGCCGCCAAAGAGGATTCTTTGATGAATTTTTGAAGTACAATTACCCATTTGTTTTTAAATATGATCTTAAGTAACGTGTTGCCTGAAACCGGATTCAAACGGTGTTGTGAATTCGTGTCAAATAGAAAAGAAAGCTGACCCATGAGCATTCTGACTAACCGGCCAGCTTTTTATTTGGAATGTATTCGTTTGATCACTGTGCTCGTTTTCCTACGTTTGAGGTTAGTAACAGTGGTTTATTAAAGGTAATTCCTTCTAGATCATACCGGATAAATTCGCTCATCAAGCGATATTGAAACGCATCCCCATTGCTATCCTGAGCAAGGTGGATCGTTGTTGTTTGAGGTTTGAAAGGTATTTTACAAGTTATTTGAGTCATTATAAATAATTGATAATGTTCTGTGAATAAATTAGTGGTCATTTACTCTCTACTATGCTTGGCTACCCAAGCACTCTAATGTTCTTGTTAAAATATATCCCTCAATTATTAGATGTGTTCAAAAAATGTATTCGCTTACGCCATTGTTTTATTGTATATCACGCACTTTGTTTGATCACAGTACAGCGTAAGCCCAAAGTAAGTTAGGTGAAAGGTTTGCGATCACCGTTGAACTTTTGGGCAAAACAAAAGTAAAATGTGCAGAAAAAAGTCTCAAAGAAGATTTTGAGACCTCTTTTATAGGTCTCAACAAATTGTGGACAAACCAGGCTACGCCCAATACTCTGAATATCAAAAGATTAGCAATCATTATTTATCTGTAACATCTTCAAGCGTTTGCTTATATTGAGACGGGGTGAGCCCTGTATATTTTTTAAAAATACGGTTGAAAGTTGCTTTAGAGCGAAAACCCGACTCATAGGCAAGTGCAATGAGCTTAAGGTGTTGGGTATCTTTTCGCTTTACTTGCTCCTTGAAAGCATTGACACGACACCTGTTGATGTAATCGTGAAAACTAGTGTGCAATTCACGGTTAAAAAGTTCGGATAATCTCCGATCTGAGATTTGCATTTTTTGAGCGATGGCTGCCAACGAAATGTCTTCTTCCTTGTATAATTCTTGTACCACTACTACAGTATGTAATTTTTGTTTCAAAAGATTGGTTTCCTCATGATCTTCCGAAGCTTTCATTATTACCTTAGGTGATTTTGTTGGTTTTTCTATCGAGTCCAGCTGGGTATCGGTAGTCAACAAAGACAATTCAGAGAGATTTGACTGTGATTTACCCAAACGTTTGTTTAGGTGGTTTCTCCCTAATAACAGTATTAAGAAGCCCCCTCCCCACAAGCTAAACCACCAAATTGGCCATTGGTTTGGTCGTACTGCCACCCTTAGCCTCACTTCTTGATCAGTAGCATTGCCGACTTGATCGGCCACTTTTATTCTTAACTCATGAATTCCAGCAGGTAATTCAAAGTAAGTAACCGAAGGCTGGGAAGCATTGTCAGGAAGCATTGACTTGGGGTGTACCGTTATAATTTTAGGTTTGTTTTGCGGAGATGGCGACCTGGTTTGGTGAGGATTCAAGTTTACAGTAAGCAACTGATTCTTTGGAGATGTCTGGGTATACGCTTTTGAAATGGTCTTATGGGAAGAAGGAGTGTCTCGCTTGCTAATATCGATCTGTGCTGTCATTTGTACTGCTGAAGAGTCCTCAGTGACATCTTTTTTATTTGCAAACTGAGTAAGTGATTTGGGCGAAATCAACCACATTTTATTCCGAAAAATGCCTCGCTTCATTCCAGGTATATGACATTTGGCAAGTACTTGGCTAATCAAAGTAGACGAAATCTGGTATTTGGGTATGGCTTGTAGTTGAAATGGTAAGTTAAAAATAATGACGATATTCAATAGCTTAAAAAAGCATTTATTCATAAAAGGATGGAGTTGAGTTTAAAACGATGAATACAAACAATCGGGTATGTTTACAAGCTTCCTCTATATGCCTCTTTACAGGTAGACAATTCCACCCCAAAAAGCATTGATCAAGGAAAATAATACTCCTGGCTGCCTAGAGGTATACACAAGGCTTTGCTATACCATTTGGCGCTTTTGCAGCTCTACTTCATGATGAGGCCAAATCAACTTTCGCCAAGTTTGCCTACTCAATGCAGTAAAATACCCGCCGGAAAACAATGCTGTGGTAGTTTTGAACAAACAATATCAAGTTACTTGTATATTACAAACATAGCTTTACCAAAGCATTACAAGTGATACAAAGTACTTAGGAGGTACCGAAAGTACCCGGAGATATCAATCATCAAAATGTAGGCTTTCGGTTTTGCTTATTTCAAGCGATCTGGTATTCCAAACAACTAATGAGTAGCCTGGTCTTTCAGAAACGATGTTTGGCCTACACTGATTTTCATCAGGTATGCAAACTACATAGTCAAAACTCAAAGAACAACAAGGCTTCAAGTCTAATGACTAGATCATTAATTTGTTGGTATCCAAAACGCCCCGAAAGTTAGAAATAGGTAGTATTCAGGTGGTATTTTAGACGAGTTTGAAAAGCAGAATGGTAAGTATGATCAATGTTTTGAAAGATAGTAAAATAAGTCAAATTTGTTGAATACATGTAGGGTTTCAATTAGGTGATATGAATTATATAAAAAACAGTTATAAAGATTCTGATGGTAGTTTGACCTGCAAATATCGATGTGAACAGGGGTCACAAGTCAGTGTTTTTTTTTGGCAAGTATCTAAGTTTTGATCATTCATTTACTTTACCCAATGTGAAGATATTTTCAGGATTAATGTCTTATTATTTTTTACGTGACTTCATAATTTATTGTTGTCAACAATTGCCTATATTTGCTTTAAATTTTATTTAACTTTATTCCAAGCATCTCATCTGGATAGGATCTAAAAAACTGATTATCAAAACATTAACCCTTATTTAAAAGTATAAACAATACCCTATTAATATTTATTTTTATGCAAAAGAAAGTCTATTACCTCTCTACTTGTAATACCTGCAAACGTATCATGAATGAGCTCAACATAGGAGATGAATTTGACCAACAAGATATCAAAACCGATAAAATAACAGTTGGACAATTAGAAGAAATGCAGAAATTGGCGGGCAGTTATGAAGCCTTGTTTAGTAGGGTGGCTCGTAAATACAAGGAACTCAACCTGAAGGAAAAAACTTTGACCGAAGATGATTATAAAAGCTACATTTTAGAAGAGTATACTTTTCTAAAACGTCCGGTTTTTATCGTTGGAGACGAAATTTTTATTGGTAATAGCAAAAAGAATGTAGCTGCTTTGGCAGAAAAACTGAAGTAAAAACAAGTCGTCCTTTTTTTTAATTGCAAAAACTGCTCGGTACAAGCGTAAAGCAGGCAGTTTTTGCAATTTTCATCATTACGATCGTAATGTTTCTCAATTTGCCTTACACGCGCACGTGGACAGCTTCGTTTTTTAAATAACTTTTGAGTTCCTGAATACCAATTTCGTTGAAGTGAAATATACTGGCTGCCAATCCAGCATCGGCTTGGGCTTGCTCAAATACTTCCTTGAAATGAGGCTTGGTACCTGCCCCTCCTGAAGCAATTACCGGAATGGTCAACATTTCGGTCACGCGTCGAGTGGCCTCCAGGGCAAAACCGCTTTTAGTACCATCGTTGTTCATAGAGGTAAATAAAATTTCCCCAGCTCCTCTTTCTTGCGCCTCCTTGGCCCAATCAAACAGTTTGATATCCGTTTTTTGTTTGCCTCCGTGGGTATGCACCCACCACTCTCCTTCTACTTCACGAGCATCTATCGCAATCACGATGCACTGCTCGCCAAACTCTCGCGAAGCTTGAGTTACTAGTTCAGGATTGCGTACTGCGGCTGAATTGATGGTAATTTTATCCGCTCCAGAATCCAACAATACCGAGATGTCTTCTACTGATTTGATTCCCCCTCCTACAGTGAAGGGAATGTTGATATTTTCGGCAATGCGTTTTACCAAAGCAGCTAAAGTCTTGCGCTTTTCATTGGTAGCGGTGATATCCAAAAAGCATAGCTCATCTGCCCCTTCTTCGGCATAACGACGCCCTAACTCTACGGCATCTCCTGCTACTACAAGGTTCTCGAATTGTACTCCTTTTACAGTGAGGCCATCTTTTACATCGAGGCAAGGAATTATTCTTTTGGTGATCATTTTCTTTTAGGTTGTTAAATTTTTAAATTGTTTCGCTACGCGTATTGTTCTATTGTTCCGCCTTCGGCTTATTGTTACATTGTTAAATGGTTAACGCTTCGCTTATGGTTCTATAGCTAAATGGTTGCGCCAAGCGATGATTAATTTGTCTCGCTTGGCGCGACTATGGACTATGGACCATCGACTGTGGACTAGAAAAACTATGGACTAAACAAAACTACCAACTACGAACAAAAAAAACTAAGCATACACTTTCAATTCTTCCAGTGAAATACGTTTTTCGTAAATCGCTTTGCCTACAATGACTCCATCTATACCCGCTTGGTCTAGGGCTTCAATATCTTGCAAACTGGCCACGCCTCCACTGGCAATAATCGTCATATTAGGAAAACGCTCACGGAGATTTTGGTATAAATCTAAGGCGACTCCCTGTAACAAACCATCTTTGGAAACATCAGTACAAAAAAACTGGCTCAGTCCGTTGGTAATAAAGTCACTGATAAAATCATAAATGCTCACTTCTGACTCGTCTTGCCAGGCATTGATGGCAATTTTTTCTCCCTTGACATCAGAAGCCAACAAGATTTTGTCTGGTCCAAACTGCTGTAGCCAACTTTTGAACACTTCAGGTTGTTTTACCGCCAAACTACCGATATTGGCCATAGCCGCACCTGCATCTAAAACCGCCTGTACTTGCTCAGTAGTTTTAATGCCTCCTCCGTAGTCAATCGTGAGGTTGGTTTTGGCCGCCATTTGCTCTACCAATGCCAAGTGTTTGGGTGCTCCGCTTTTGGCCCCGTCCAAATCGACCACATGAAGGCGTTGAAAACCTTCATCTTGGTATTTTTTGGCCATTTCTACGGGATCTTTGTCGTACACCTTTTTTTGATCATAATCACCTTGAGTCAGGCGTACGCACTGCCCGTTGATGATGTCTATTGCCGGAATTATTTGAATCATAATTGGTTAGCTTTGAGCACAAACCATAGGTTGACGGATAAAATCACGCTTTCCTCCTCCACCTATGGTTTGTTGTATTGTTTAGATTTCCAGAAAATTTTGAATGATTTTACTGCCTTGTTGGCTGCTCTTTTCGGGGTGAAACTGGGCGGCATAGAAATTGTCTTTTTCTATCATGGCCGAAAACGGAATGCTGTGTTCTGATTGCGCCGATGTATGTTCCGAAAGCTCCACGAAATAACTGTGTACAAAGTACATATAATCCTCATCGGTCAATCCCTTGGTCAAACTTCCCTTCAGGTTCAAAAGATTGTTCCAGCCCATGTGCGGTACTTTGTACCCAGTGGTTTGGGTATTTACAAAACGATCAAACTTGACTACTTTAATCGGAAAAACTCCCAAACAAGGCGTATCTCCTTCTTCACTATGTTCGCAAAGTAGTTGCATTCCCAAACAAATGCCTAGAAATGGTTGCTTGAACTTAGGAATGAGTTGATCCAGGTTTTTACTTTGTAAGTAAGCCATTGCCGAATGGGCATGCCCTACTCCCGGAAAAATCACTTTGTCGGCCGAAGCCAACTGATCTGGATCATCGGTAATGAGCGGGGTTACCCCCAACCGCTCGAGGGCGTGGCGCACCGATTGGGTATTGCCCGCATTGTATCGCAAAATGGCTACTTGCATTGTCTTTTTTGTATTTGAGTTTGTCCAGTTTTGCCCTAAAATAGTTGCTCAGGGCCCACCAGAACATTGGTTTTGAAAAAAGAAACGTGAAGTTACAATTTAGGCCATTAAAACACAAGATGATGAAAAGTCAGTGAGGTAAAAAAGTACTTATTTCATATTGGCTGAAGGATTGGATTGCCTAGCAAGCACATTGTACAATGGTTCCCTGAGTAGCTTGAGTGCCTTCCGTAGCATAACCATCTCTTTTCCACCAATCTATCCCACCAATTAGCTCCTTGACTTTAAACCCTAATTGAGCCATTTTGAGGGCTCCCTTGGTAGAACCATTGCACCCAATGCCGTCACAATAACAAATGTAGGTTTTGTTACGGTCTAACTGTTGGGTACTGGCCTCATTCATTTCCAGGTGAGGTAAACTCAGGGCTCCTGGAATGTGGGCCAGGTCGTAAGCAAACTTTTTGCGAGTATCGACTACTACCACTGCTGCTGCTTGTTGTTCTAATGCCTGAAATACATCTGCCGAATCCATTTCGTAGGCCAATTTTCTTTGATAATGGGCAATTTGTTCGTTTGTCATGATTGTTTCTCTTTAATTATAACCATCAGTAATCTATACTGCATTACTTTTACAAAGGTATTTTGGAAAGTTGAAAGGCCCTATTTTTAGACTTGAAGGGATTTCAAGGTGAATTGAATTTTTTTCAAAAACACACAAGCATGAAATACGTACATTTGACCCAATCACGCTGAACCCTGAAAAAATGGAATTGAAATACCTCCGACTCATTAAAATCATTGCTGAGGAAGGCAATCTGGCCAATGCCACGCATCATTTGTTTCTTACCCAATCGGCCCTGAGCCACCAGTTACGAGATTTGGAAGAAAGCTTGGGATTTAAGGTTTTTTTACGCGCTCGGCGCCAGTGGCGTTTGACCGAAGAGGGCCGAGAATTGTACCAAATGGCCAATAAAGTGTTGGAAGAAATTAACTTGGGGCTGGAAAAAGTGCATCAAATTCGTGCAGGTTCAGTAGGTAAAATCAGGATCAGTACCGAATGCTATTCTTTTTATCAAAGTTTGCCTCAATTCATTCAAAAAATGGCGGTGCTATACCCCGAAATTGAAATTGATCTGGCTATAGAAGATACCCACCAACCCCTCCAAAAGCTTTTGACCAATCAACTCGACGTGGCATTGGTTACGCATCAACCCAATCATGAATCACTGCTTGCCATAGCGATTTTCCAGGATGAGGTTTTGGCATTGATGCATCAGGAACACCCTTTGAGCCATCAACCTTTTTTGGAAGCCAACGATTTTGAACAAATCAATTTGTTGATCCATTCTTTTCCTTTGGAAACCGTATCCATCTACCAACGATACTTGAAGCCCCATCAAATTACTCCACTTAAAATAACCGCGATCCCACTCACTGAGGTAAGCCTAGAGATGGTCAAAGCCAACATGGGGGTTATGTGCATCCCTCAATGGGCACTGCAACCTTTTCGTCTATCAAAAGAATTGGTTTTGAAGAAAATAAGTAAATCCGGTTTAAAACGAACTCATTACCTGGTAATCCGGCAAAGTGATCGTCATAAAAAGTATTTAAATGATTTTATTGAAAATATGACAGAAGAATTTGATGGAGTGAATGGCTGATTTGGATACGCTCGTTTTGAATAATCAATAGACGAAGGCCAAGTTATTCAAAGTGAATATAGATTAACGAATGTCAAACATTGAAAGCGCTGGCTTCACCATTCATCACTCGTTAATCATTATCTAAAATACATCTTCATTAAGGTTTCATATTGGATATTTCTTCAGCCTCTTTGGGCACTTTGATGATGGTCATCATATAAAAGAAAGAATGGTTTTCATCGATTGCCTCAAAACCAAACTGAAGTTTTTGTCCCGAACGACGAGCCATATCCAAAAAACCTAAACCAGCTCCTCCTTTGCTGGATAGTTCCATATTTTGAATAATTTCTCGGTAGAGCTTCCGGATTTCGCTCTTTTCCATATCGTTGATGTTCTTGAGCTTGTCTCGAAGTATGTCTCCATCTTCGTTGAGAATAGGGTTCCCCGATGCCAATATGTACTCATCTGCTCGTTTCCCCATCAGAAATACAGGACTGTACACGTCAGGATCGAGTGGTGGCGTAAAATTCTCTTGTTCGTAATGGCGTACGATATTTTGTAAACTCTCTACCATTACATTTACTACCTTCTTTTTAATAAAAAACTCTTCTTCTAACGCATCTAGTTTACTGCCGGCTAGTTTGGTCAAAGAGACCATGATGTCATGGGTGATGGTTCCTTCATAAATTAGAATCAGTTTTTTATCAACCATTAACTTTCTTAAGTCCTCTACATATTTCATTTGATAGGAAATTAAAATTTCAAAACCTCTATTTATTTGCTTTGGGTTACTGGGGTGAACCAAAAAAGACAGAACTTGGGCTTTTATCTGTATTTTTGGTCATTAGTGAGCGGCAAGCATTTTGATTAAGAGGCATATTGCCCAAAAAAT